>JANQTR010000040.1 GCA_030731635.1 Erythrobacter sp.
GGCGGCCTTGCGCTGTTCATCTCGCAAAGCGGGGAGACCGCCGATACGCTTGCCGCGCTGCGCCATTGCAAGGCCGAAGGGCAGACCATTGCGGTTGTCGTCAACGTGCCGACCAGCTCCATGGCGCGCGAGGCTGACCTATTGCTGCCGACCCACGCTGGCCCCGAAATCGGTGTGGCTTCGACCAAGGCGTTCACCTGTCAGCTTGCCGTGCTGGCCGCGCTGGCCGCGCATATGGCGGTGGCCAAGGGGCGACTGACCCGCGCTGAAGAGGCTGAAATTGTGCGCCACCTGCTCGAAGCGCCCGCCGCATTAAACGCGGCGCTGGCGCATGATGATGATATCGCGGCGATGGCACACCTGATCGCACCGGCACGCGATGTGCTGTATCTGGGGCGCGGACAGGATTATCCGCTGGCATTGGAGGGCGCGCTTAAGCTGAAGGAAATCAGTTATATTCACGCCGAAGGCTATGCCGCTGGGGAAATGAAACACGGTCCCATCGCGCTTATCGATGACAAGGTCCCCGTGGTGGTAATCGCGCCTTCGGGCCCGCTGTTCGAAAAGACCGTTTCCAACATGGAAGAAGTGCGCGCGCGCGGCGGTCAGGTGGTGTTGATTTCCGATGCCAAGGGGCTGGAGGAAGCGGGCGAGGGCTGTATCGCCACGATCGAAATGCCGGTGGTCCATCCGCTGATCGCGCCGTTGGTCTATGCCATTCCGGTGCAGTTGCTGGCCTATCATGTTGCTGTGGTTAAAGGCACCGATGTCGATCAACCGCGCAATCTGGCCAAGTCGGTAACCGTGGAATAGGGTTCTCCCCGTTTGACGGGGTGTTAGCGGCCCCCGAAAATCTTCAGAACTTTACCGCAACCTAACGTTTGGCGGTTAATCGCGATAAGGTGATCGAAGCATCTCCCTCGCCTCCCGCCGCCAATCCGGCCAACCTGTCGCTGACCGCCGTTCTCGGCCTGTCGGACAAGGGTGATTCGGACTGGGCGCGGCTGCGCGGCCTGCAATATTCGGCGCTGGCGAAGCTGTCGTTTTACCGGGTGTTTTCCCACTCTGTGCTGGCGGTGTTTGTCGCACAGATTTTCATGAATTCGGTGGGCCTGCTGGGCATTGCGGCATGGTTGGCGCTGCTCGCTACGGTTCAGGTGCGCGGTTACAAGATCGACCGCACGCTTGCCGATACCGAACGGCGGCGAATCACACGTACGGAATTCAAACAGCAGACCGTAGCCGCGGCGATGTCGGCAGCGGCATGGGCCGTCGCGGTGGTAGTGTTCCCGTTCTTTGGAACGCCGGGCGATCTGATGGCGATGCTGATGGTCGTTGCGGTGATGGTGGTGGGCGCGGTGTTTTTCTACACGGCGGCGCCGCTCGGCATTTTGTGTTTTATCGCGATTGTTGGGGTGGCAGCGATGCTTCACCTCGGGCTGGCGGGCTATTGGATGGCGATGGTGGGCATGCTGATGTTCTTACTGGCCGCGATGCTGGGAACGATCGAAGTCGGGCGCACCTATCTGGCCGCCCGCATGGCCGAAGCCGTGGTGCTGGAAAAGGACGCGGTCGTATCTCTATTGTTGCGCGAGTTCGAGGAAAACGAGGCGGACTGGCTGTGGGAAATCGATCCTGCACGCCGCCTGCGCTCGGTCAGCCCGCGCTTTGCCTTTGCGCTGGGCCGGACGCAGGCAGACATCGAGGCGCGCCCGCTGCTGGAAATGATCGCAGGCCCCAAGTGGCAGACCGGGCAATTCCCGCCCAGCCTGCATGATCTGGCCGAGCGGCTGAAAAATCGTGAGAATTTCTCAAACCTGCTGGTCGAAGTTTCGATCCAGGGTGAAGAACGGTGGTGGGAATTATCCGGCACGCCGATGCGCGATGAACTTGGCCGTTTTGCCGGGTTTCGCGGTGTCGGATCGGATGTGACCGAACAACGCAAATCATCCGAGAAAATTGCCTATCTGGCGCGCTATGACACGCTGACGCAGCTGCCCAACCGCCTGCAATTGACCGAAGCGCTGGGCGAGGCGATCCGTTATTCCTACCAGTGGCGTTCACGCTGCGCGCTGCTGATGGTTGACCTTGACCGGTTCAAGGCGGTCAATGATTCGCTCGGCCACCTGACCGGCGACAAGCTGTTGGCGCAGGTTTCTGCGCGGCTGCAATCGCTGATGGGCGACAACGAGATGTGCGGGCGATTGGGCGGCGATGAATTTGCTATTGTCGTGCGCGATGTCGGACCGCCCGGATCAGTGCGCGCTTTGGCCAGCCGGGTGATCGATCGCTTGTCCGAACCCTATCAGGTCGACCATCACACGCTCCATGTCGGGGCCAGCGTTGGATCGGCCGAGGGGCCGCGCGATGGGTGCAGCGTTGAAGAACTGATGCGCAACGCTGACCTTGCACTGTATCAGGCCAAGGACCTTGGCGGCGGGGAACATTGCCTGTTTGAGCCAGCCCTGCATGCCTCTGCCGAAGAACGCCGCAAGCTAGAAGTCGCACTGCGCAAGGCGCTGGGCCGTGACGAGATGATCCTGCATTATCAGCCGGTGGTTGATGCACGCAGCGAACGGGTGGTGAGCTTTGAAGCCTTGGTGCGCTGGAACAGCAAGGATCACGGCTTTATCAGCCCGGGCAAGTTCATCCCGCTCGCCGAAGACACGCGTTTGATCGTGCCGATTGGCAAGTGGGTCATGCGCAAAGCCTGCGAAGAAGCGCGCAATTGGCCCGATCACGTCAAGGTCAATGTCAATGTGTCGCCCGAACAGCTGCTTGAACCCGGCTTCCACGAAGAGGTGGTCGAAGCGCTGGCAGCCACCGGCCTCAGGCCCGAGCGGCTGGAGCTGGAAGTGACCGAAAGCATCTTCCTGCGCGACGCCAGCATCGCCCGCAACGCACTTGAACATGTGATGGCGCTAGGCTGTTCGGTGGCGCTGGATGATTTCGGTACGGGCTATTCTTCGCTTGGTTATCTGCGCAAGCTGCGGTTTTCGACGATCAAGGTGGATCGCTCATTTGTGCAGGGCGCGGCGACCGGTAGCAGGGAAAGCCTGGCTATCATCAATGCCGTGGTTGCGATGGCCAACAGCCTCGACATGTCGACCACCGCCGAAGGGGTGGAAACCGCGCAAGAGGCTGAACTGATTCGCAACCTGGGCTGCGACAAGATCCAGGGGTTCTATTTTGGCCGCCCGATGACATCGGAAGATGCGCTCAAGCTGTTCGACAGGCCGCGCGTTCGGCAGGCCTGAGGCAGGCGGTCAGCATTGGCGGTCAGGCGTTTATGCACTGACCAGCTGGTTGAGCATACTTTCGAACAATCGCCGCCCGTCGGTTCCGCCCAGGCCTGCGACCGCTGCCGGTTCGATGGCGCGTTCGGGATGGGGCATCATGCCCAGAACGCGGCCATTGGCGCTCAGCACCCCGGCAATATCGCGCGCCGATCCGTTGCAGCTTTCCGCATAGCGGAACGCAACGCGGCCTTCGCCTTCGATCCGGTCCAGCGTATCGGCGTCAGCGTAGAAATTGCCATCATGATGCGCGACCGGGATGCGCACATGTTCGCCCTGCGTATAGCCGGCGGTGAACAGCGTTCCGGTGTTTTCGACTGTCAAACCCACGGTGCGGCAGATGAACCGTTGCCCGGCATTGCGCAGCAACGCACCGGGCAGCAGCCGCGCTTCGGTCAACACCTGAAAGCCGTTGCACACACCCAGCACGGGCACGCCGCGTGTCGCTGCAGCAACCACGGCACGCATGATCGGGCTGTTGGCCGCCATCGCGCCTGATCGCAGGTAATCACCGTAAGAAAATCCGCCGGGCAGCGCGATCAGATCAAGCTGGCCCGGCAGGTCAGCATCGCCGTGCCACATGCGGAGGGCGGGTGTGCCCGACACTGCTTCCAGTGCCGTCGCCATGTCCCGGTCGCAATTGGAGCCGGGGAAAGTGATGACCGCCGCCCGGAACGCCATCAGTTCGCGCTCTCGCTAGCGCCCTCGATCGTGAAGCTTTCGATCACGGTGTTGGCGAGCAGCTTTTCGCACATCTGTCGGATCGTCGCTTCATCCGTGCCATCAGTCACATCGAGTTCGATCAAGCGGCCGATGCGGACGTCCTCGACGCCTGCAAAGCCCATGCCTTCGAGCGCGTGGTGCACTGCGCGGCCCTGCGGGTCGAGCACACCGGGCTTCAATCGGACAAGAACGCGCACTTGCATGGCTGAGGCTCCATTGTCGCCGGGGGGGAATGTGGCGTCGCTATAGCGTCACCGCGCGTGGGTGCAATCGCGCTGATCATGCTTCTGCACCATGCAGACACCTCGGCCTTTGTCATAAAGTGGTCGAAAACAGGGCGTGATTGTCACCCTGATGCAACAACCGCCAAAAGATTGCCGTGTAACCACCGATTGCGCACGTCCGGGGCGCACCGTCACCTCGCGCGAATCAGGCAAAACTGTCACCTCGCCAGGCACACCTACTCTCCACCCGATCAGACCAAGGGGTTGTTCGATGTCTCACCGCTTTTCCGCTTTCCGCGCCGCGTGGGCCGGTTCCACAATGCTTGCTGCTGCTGCTTTTGGCTTTGCCGCCCCGGTTTCGGCACAGGATGCACCTGCCGCTGCCGAGGATGACAGCCAGCTTGCCACGATCATCGTGACCGCCAACCGCCGCGAAGAAAACCTCCAGGACGTGGCGGTTTCTGCCGAAATTCTTGATCAGGAACGGATTGGCGCGATTTTCAGCGGTGCAGCCGATATCACCGCGCTTGCCGGCACCGTGCCTGGCCTTAACGTCGAAAGCTCCAACGGCCGGGTCGCCCCGCGCTTTTACATCCGCGGGCTGGGCAATACCGATTTCGATCTGGCCGCATCGCAGCCAGTTTCGGTGCTGCTGGATGATGTCGTGCTTGAAAACGTGACGCTCAAGAGCTTCCCGATCTTCGACGTTGAGCGAGTCGAAGTGCTGCGCGGGCCGCAGGGCACGCTGTTCGGCCGCAACACTCCGGCAGGGATCGTGAAGATTGAATCGGTCAAGCCAAGCCATGATACCAGCGTTTCCGCTGGGCTGTCGTTCGGCAGCCTCGATACGTTTTCGCTGACCGGCGCTGTGGGTGGTTCGATCGTGGAGGACGTGTTGGCGTTCCGTGTCTCGACCCAACTTCAGACCCGCGGTGACTGGATCAGCAACGGCTTTACCGGCCAGGACAATGTGCTCGGCGGTTACAACGATTTCGCGATCCGCGGGCAACTGCTGCTCACCCCAAGTGACCGGTCGACCATTCTTGCCGCGGTCAATTTCCGCGACGTTTCGGGCGCTTCGACCTTCTTCCGCGCCAACGTGCTGGGTGCGACCCCGAACCAGCCGAACAACACCAACAGCCTCAACGACAATTATGATCGTAACACCGTGTTCTACGATGGAGGCAACGGCAACAATGCGGAATATCAGCAGTTGGGCGTCAGTCTGAAATCAAGCTACGAATTTGACGGAGCGACGCTGACCACGATTACCAGCTACTGGAGCAGCGAAGGTTTCAGCCGCGGCGACGTTGACGGCGGCAATCTGGTGACCGGCCCGGGCTTTATCCCGTTCCCCTCGGATACGCAGGATTCGCTTGATCTGGAGCAGATGACGTCGGAAATTCGTCTCGCCTCGAATGGTGATGGCGCATTGAGCTGGCAGGTCGGCGGTTTCTATTTTGACAGCGATTTTGATGTCACCACCACTGGCTTCACCTTCCCGCCGCCGGTCACGGTCAACCACACCAACGAAGCCTGGGCGCTGTTCGGGCAGGTTGGCTATCAGCTGACCGATACGCTGCGCGCCACGGGCGGCATTCGCTATACTGACGATCAGAAGGATTTCTTCGTCCGGGCAGGCGCCGCGCCGCAGCCGGTCAGCGTGGGGGATAGCCAATTCGATTGGGACGTCAGCCTGTTTGCCGACCTGTCGGACGATGCCAGCGTCTATGCCAAGGTCGCCAATTCGTTCCGCGGGCCGACCATTCAGGGCCGCGACGTGGCGTTCTTCAACCCGCCGTCAGTTGCGCAATCGGAAAACATCACCTCCTACGAAGTCGGCTACAAGACCGAACTGGCTGATCGCCGGGTGCGGTTGAACGGTGCGTTCTATTACTACACCGTCGAAGACCCGCAGTTCACCGCTGTCGGCGGCGCGGGCAACCTGGTGCAGTTGATCAACGCCAACAAGGGCGAAGGCTACGGCTTTGAATTCGACGGCGCGTTCCAGATTTCGTCCAATTTCCTCGTGACCTTGGGTGTGGCTTATACCAAGACCGAAATTCAGGATGCGGGTCTTGAAGTCGGCACCTGCGCGCAGTGCACCGTCACCGATCCCACGCGCACGGTCGCGGGCGCGTTTGGCCCGGTGACGTTCGCTGCGATTGACGGCAACCCCTTCCCCAATGCGCCTGAATGGAGCGGGGATTTCACCGCGCGTTACAGCATTCCGGTGGGTGCCAATGATGAATTCTTCATCTTCACCGACTGGGTGTATCTGGGGCAAACCAACTTCCTGCTGTATGAAAGCCTCGAATTCAACGCCAACAGCCGCTTTGAAGGCGGGCTGCGGGTCGGTTATTCGGGCAATGACGGGCAGTGGGAACTCGCCGCCTTCGCGCGCAACATCACCAACGAAGACAACGTGCTGGGCGTGGTCGATTTCAACAACAACACCGCCTTCGTCAACGATCCGCGCATCATCG
>JANQTR010000041.1 GCA_030731635.1 Erythrobacter sp.
ACTCAAAATCGAGTTTCGAAAGAAGTGCCAGTTCGAGTCTGGCCAGGGGCACCATCGCTGCTTTCCCACAAACCGCTTGTGCAGGACCTGCATGATTGGCTAGCCCAAGGCAACGATCATGCTGGAAACTCCATCCTATCACGCGATAGCGGCCATGGTCGTGACGATCGCTATGTTCATCGGCTTTGCCCGAGGGCGTTATCCTGAAGAAATCATCTCGCTCATCACCATCGCGGTGATCGGGGTGGGCCTGTATTTCGCGCCGCTGGCAGGTGGCAAACCGACCGATGGGCTGGCGATAGCGTTTGGCGGATTCGGGCATCAGGCGTTGATCACGATCTGTGCGCTGATGATCATGGGCCGGGGGTTGGTGGTGACCGGGGCGCTCGAACCGTTTGCGCGATTGCTGGAAGGCGTGTTCCGGATCAATGGTCAGATCGGTCTGCTGGTTGCGTTGCTTATCGCCTTTGGTCTGTCGATGTTCGTCAATGATACGCCAGTGATTGTACTCCTGCTGCCGATCCTGGTTGCGATTGCTGGCAAGGGGTTGATGGCGTCATCCAAGTCGTTGATGCCGATCAACGCTGCGGTGCTGATCGGCGGGATGGCCAGCACTATCGGCACATCCACCAATATTCTGGTGGTTTCGATTGCATCCGATATCGGGATGCGGACCTTCGGTGTGTTCGAATTCACCCCGATTGTCCTGATCGCAGCTATTGTTGCGCTGCCATACCTGTGGCTGGTGATGCCGCGCCTGCTGCGCGATAATAGTGTGGTGGCTGATAACGTCCTGAGGATTTTTCACACGCGGTTGCGGGTCGGCAGCAACAGTATGCTGGCTGGGGCAGAAATGTCGGAAATCCAGCCAAAGCTCCCCAAGGGAATAACGTTTCACGACATAGCAGGGGGCCCGTTGCAGCCCGAACAGCGCCTGCATATTTCTGGTACTCACGAAGCACTCGAAGAAGCTGCGCGCGTGTTGAAGGGCGAGCTTGCTCCCAGTTGGGTGCTTGACCGGATTCGCCGGGTCTCCGCGGCGCGTGGTGAAGATATCGTCGCGGTAGAAATGACGGCGACCGCTGATTCGCGCCTTATTTCGCGCACATTGGTCAGTTCGGGGATTGCCGATCTTTACGGTGTCGCCGTGCTTGGCATCCATCGGCCTGAACGGGTTTTGGGGGAACGCGAACTTTACACCGAAGAAGGCGACCTTGCGATCCTTGAAGGTGATGTGCTGCTGGTGATGGGGATAGAGGACGATCTTGAAGCTTTCGCCCGCAATGATGGTCTGCTTCGGCTCGAAGGCGCGCGTGAAATGCCGCGCCGCTCGAAGGCGGTTCTGGCAGGCGCAATCATGGTCGGCGCGATTGCCACCGCTTCGATTGGCCTGCCGTGGTTTGATGCCAGTGGCTATGCGCCGATCAAGCTTCCGATTGCCATTTCCGCGCTGGCGGGCGCTATCGTGATGTTCGTGACTGGCTGTGTGAAGTTTGACCGCGTTGGCCGTGCGCTTTCGGCCAAGGTCATTGTGCTGATTGCCGCCAGTATCGCAATTGGCCGCGTCATTGACGCCAGCGGCGCGGCCGAATGGTTGGGGCAGGCATTGTCGCTGGGACTTGCCTATCTACCGCCTGCCTTGGTGCTGTCGGCGATCATGCTGTTTGTCACGATTGTCACCAATTTCGCATCAAACGCGACTGCGGCCACCATTGGCACCCCGATTGCGTTCAGCATCGCGAGCGAACTGGGCCTGCCGCCAGAACCGCTGGTGCTGGCGGTGCTGTTCGGGTGCAACCTGTGTTACGCTACGCCGATTGCGTATCAGACCAATATGCTGATCATGTCCGAAGGCGGCTATGAATTCGGCGATTACTTGCGTGCAGGCGTGCCGCTGGTGGCTTTGATGGTGACGGTGCTCTCGGTGCTGCTGGCGTTGTGGTACGGGTTGTAGGCGCGAAGCAAAACAGGGAGACGAGCATGAAACTGGCATTCGGACTGATGGGCATAAGCGTGCTGGCGTTGGCCGCGCCGGCGCAGGCAGATGAACTGCGCGATGCCGTGGCGGCTGACATGCCCGAATTGGTGGCGCTGTATCAGGATCTTCATGCTAATCCCGAACTCAGCTTTCAGGAGGTCGAAACCGCCAAGAAACTCGCCGCCCGCGCCCGCGCGCTTGGGTTTGAGGTGACCGAAGGCGTCGGCAAGACCGGTGTGGTCGCCGTGATGCGCAACGGCGCTGGCCCCACGGTCATGCTGCGCGCCGACATGGATGGGCTTCCGGTGATCGAACAGACTGGGCTGCCCTATGCTTCCAAACGCCGCGCCGTGCCCGCCACTGGCATCGAGACCGGGGTGATGCACGCCTGCGGCCACGATACCCACATGACCGCATGGATTGGCACGGCCCAATTGCTGGCTGAGCGCCGCGACCAATGGTCAGGCACGCTAGTCATGATCCTCCAACCGGCCGAGGAAATTGGCGAGGGTGCCAAGGCCATGCTCGATGACGGGCTGTATACCCGCTTTCCGAAACCTGATTATGTGCTTGCCTTCCATGATGCCGCACAGGCGCCCGCCGGGTTTATTGGCTATTCCAAGGGTTTTGCGCTGGCCAATGTCGATAGCGTTGACGTGATCGTGCCGGGGGTGGGCGGCCACGGCGCCTATCCGCACACCACCAAAGACCCGATCGTGATCGCGTCAAGCATCGTGATGCGCTTGCAAACGCTGGTCAGCCGCGAACTTGACCCACAGGAACCCGCCGTTGTCACCGTCGGCAGTTTTCAGGCGGGATCGAAGCACAATATCATCCCCGATGAAGCCCGGCTTCAGCTGACCGTGCGTAGCTATTCGGACGAGACGCGCAAACACTTGCTTGATGGGATCGCGCGGATCGCGAAGGGCGAAGCACTCGCCGCCGGAATGCCCGAAGACAAGCTGCCCAAGGTGACTGTCGCCGATCCCTATACGCCCGCGACCTACAACACGCCCGAATTTACCGAAACCGTGATGGCGGGCCTCAAACCCCGGTTCGAAGGCCGGGTGTTCGAAACGCCGAGCGTGATGGGTGGCGAGGATTTCAGCCAGTTTTACCGCGCTGACCGCGAAAACGTGGAATCGCTGATCTTCTGGGTCGGCGGCGTGCGAGCGAGCGAATGGGAAAAGTCACAGAAGGGCGAGATTCAGTTGCCCTCGTTGCACTCCCCTTTCTGGGCGCCCGATGCCCCGGTGGTGATCGCCACCGCTACCGAGGCTCTGACTGCCGCGACGCTGGAATTGATGCCTAAGGGCTGAAGGTATCAGTTATCGCCGCTCATCCTGAGCTTGTCGAAGGATGGGTTTGGCGCAAGCATGCTTCGACAAGCTCAGCATGAGCGAGCCTTACGGCTTGGTTCAAAAATTCGGCCGCCGGGACGCGCCTGTAAAGGAGCATTCCGGCGGCCGTTTCTCCTCCCCAGGAGAACTGTGAAACAGGGGTAGCCCTACGAAGGGACGTAGGTGCCCAGCCGGTGGTGCAGGGCGTTGATCTTGGCCAGCTCTTCGCGGTCTTCGGTCGCGCGGGCGTGGCTTTCCAACGCGCGGCGCAGCAGCTTCATGTCAGCCGTCGACAGCAGCGCGCGGGCGCGGGCGGGTTCGGTCTTTGGGGTATCAGTATCACTCATCTCAAACTCCTCGGGCGGCGTTGCACACCCATGCCCTTATGCGTTTCAGCAGCCAACCGGAAGGCCGCAAGTGCACTTTCCGGTTGGCTGCGAGCGGGCATCCTCATGCTGCTAACCGTCATCTGCGGCCATTCAGCGTCCCACCTGCGAATTAGGCTGCTTCGAATTGATTCATGGTGTTGTGTGCGCCGCCCGCCTTCAGGGCCGCTTCGCCAGCGAAGTATTCCTTGTGATCATCGCCGATATCGCTGCCCGACATGTTCTGGTGCTTCACGCAAGCGATGCCCTGACGGATTTCTTCACGCTGCACGTTCTTGACGTAGCCGAGCATTGCCTGCTCACCAAAATACTCGCGGGCGAGGTTATCAGTGCTGAGCGCTGCGGTGTGATAGGTCGGCAGAGTGATGAGGTGATGGAAAATCCCCGCCCGCGCCGCGCCATCGCGCTGGAAGGTGCGGATCTTCTCGTCAGCTTCGATGGCCAGCTCGGTGGCGTCATAATCCACACTCATCAGCTTGGCACGGTCATAGGCCGACACATCCTTGCCCGCTTCGGCCCATGCGTCAAACACCTGCTGACGGAAATTGAGTGTCCAATTGAAGCTGGGCGAGTTGTTGTAGACAAGCTTGGCGTTCGGAACGACGTCGCGGATGCGGTCGACCATTTCGGCGATTTGTTCGACGTGTGGCTTTTCGGTCTCGATCCACAGCAAGTCGGCGCCGTTCTGGAGCGATGTGATGCAGTCGAGCACCACGCGGTCCACCCCCGTGCCAGCGCGGAACTGGAACAGGTTTGACGGCAGACGCTTGGGCGACAGGAGCTTGCCATCGCGGCTGATGAAGACCTGACCATTGCTGATGTTGGCCGGATCGACCTCGTCGCAATCGAGGAAGCTGTTGTATTGGTCGCCAAGGTCACCGGGCTCTTTCGAGAAGGCAATCTGCTTGGTCAGGCCAGCACCAAGCGAATCGGTGCGTGCCACGATGATGCCGTCTTCCACTCCCATTTCGAGGAAGGCATGGCGGCAGGCGCGGATTTTCTGGAGGAAATCCTCATGCGGCACGGTGACCTTGCCGTCCTGGTGGCCGCACTGCTTTTCGTCCGACACCTGATTTTCGATCTGCAGCGCGCAGGCGCCCGCTTCGATCATCTTTTTTGCGAGCAGGTAAGTCGCCTCGGCATTGCCGAAGCCTGCGTCAATGTCGGCAATGATCGGCACCACGTGGGTCTCGTAATTGTCGATGGCGTTTTCAAGGCGCTTGGCTTCGACAGCGTCACCTGCGGCACGGGCGGCGTCCAATGCGCGGAACATGCCGCCAAGTTCGCGGGCGTCGGCCTGTTTGAGGAAGGTGTAGAGTTCAGCAATCAACGCAGGCACCGAGGTTTTTTCGTGCATCGACTGATCGGGCAGGGGACCGAATTCGCTGCGCAACGCGGCGACCATCCAGCCCGACAGGTAGAGGTAGCGCTGCTTGGTGGTGCCGAAATGCTTTTTGATCGCGATCATCTTTTGTTGCGCGATAAAGCCATGCCAGCAGCCCAGCGACTGCGTGTATTCGGCCGGGTTGGCATCATAGGCGGCCATATCGTCGCGCATGATCTTGGCAGTGTGCTTGGCGATGTCGAGCCCGGTGGCGAAGCGGTTCTGGATCGCCATGCGCGCGGCGCTTTCCGGATCGATCGCGGCCCAGCTTGGTCCATTGGCGCTTACAATGTTACGCATGTGGGTGATGGTATTCTGGTAAGTCATGTAAGGCTCCTGTCCGTCCTGGGGAGTTGGCAAGTCAGCAAGACCTGCGCTGTCGGATGGAGAAGCTTTGGCGTGTTGCGGCGCAGCACAACAGGAAAACTTACAAAAATTCGTGTCGCTATGCCGACATTTGCCCATGATATTGTGTAAATCAGTAAATTTGTTTACAAGATTGGCATGACTGATACCAACCTCCTCGCCGGCCCTGCGCTGCGCCGCTTGCGCAAGCATGAAAGTCTGACTCAGGCCGCGATGGCAAGCGCGCTCGACATTTCTCCGTCCTACCTCAACTTGATTGAGCGCAATCAGCGCCCGCTATCGGCCAATGTGCTGGTGCGGGTGATCGAACGGTTTGATTTCGACCCGCGAACCTTGCGCGAAGATGATGCGATCGGCGGCATTGATGGGCTGATCCGGCGGATGACGGATAGGCGCTTCGCCGATCTGGGGATTGATCGCGAAGAGGTGCAGGAATTCCTGTCCGCTGCGCCGCAGGTCGCTGCCGCCTTTGCGCGGCTGTATGATACTGGAGGCAGCGGCATTGGAGGTGGCAGCAGCGGGTACTCCGAAAGCGGGGATGCCGCCGCCGCCGCGCGCCGCGTGATCGAACGCTGGCAAAACCACTTTGCCGATCTTGATCACGCCGCCGAAGATCTGGCCGATGAATTGCGCCTGTCGCGTGGAGAAATCAGCGCGGCCTTAAGCGAACGCTTGCGCGAAAAGCACCAGCTATCGGTGCGCATTCTCCCGGCTGAAGTGATGCCGGGGCAAGTCCACCGGCTCGATCTCCACGCGCGGCAATTGCAGCTTTCCGAAATGCTGCCAGGTGCTGCGCGGCGATTCCAGATTGCGCGGCAGGTCGGCGCGCTGGAAATGCGTGAGGCGATTGATGCGCTGGTGGCGGGCGCTAACCTGACCTCGTCCGACGGGAGCGATGCGTTGCGCGAACATATCACCGATTACCTCGCGGGTGCGCTGCTGCTCCCCTATCGTCGGTTTCTGCGCGCCTGTGAGGCAACCGGGTATGATCTGGCGGTGTTGCAACGACGCTTTGCCGTCAGCTTTGATCAGGTGGCAGAACGGTTGACCACCTTGGGCCGCGTGGGTGAACGCGGGTTGCCGTTTTTCACCGCGACTATCGACCGGGCAGGACGGATGACGCATTTCACCGCTGGTGGCAGCGGGGCGATCTACCCGCTTGATGGTGCGCGTTGGCCTGCCTGGGTGCCCTTTGCCGCATTTGAACGTCCGGGCAGTGTGTTGACGCAGGCGGTCACGTTTGGCGAAGGCGAAGGTGCAGCCCGGCACTGGTTCACGATTACCCGCACGGTTGATGGCGACGGCGTAAGTTGCGCGGGTCGCCGCGCTGTGGTCTTGGGGATCGAGGCGCGCTTTGCTGGCGACCTCGCGCTTGCGCGCGGGGTCTCGCTTGATCGGGCCGATGCGGTCCCGCTTGGCACGCCGTGCGGCCGCTGCGGACGAACCGAATGCCTGACGCCGGCGCCTGCGCGGCTCGCCACCACTTTGGCCAGCGCGCGAGCCAGATACTGACGCAGCGTTAACCCTTGAAGCCCGCACAAAAGCAGGGATCGGGCGGACGGTGTAAAGTTTACCGACACTTAATGTCTGGGGCCTAAGACGGGATTAAATCCTGTACCAAAGGCCAACCTGTTCGATGATCCGCTTGTTCAAGCATTATATCCCACACGCCGTGCTGCTGCTCGGCCTGCTTGATCTTGCCTTGTTAGTGCTGGCGAGCGAACTGGCCTGGCAATTGCGAAGCCACCAGATCGGAATGGACATCGGGGCGTTTGCCAATCGCGGTCTGGCCTTGTTTGGTACGGCGATGGTGATCTGGCTGGCGATGATTGCCGTCGGCGTTTACGGGCCCAACGCACTGCGCAGCTTGCGTTTTGCCGGAGCCCGCGTGCTGGTTGCGATCAGCCTTGGCATTATTGCACTGGCAGTAGTCGACTTCGTCATCCCGAGTGACCTGTTCTGGCGATCGACGTTGCTTTACACCATGGGGTTGGCGATTTTGGTGCTGGTCGTTGACCGGCTGCTGCTTAACTCGTTCCTCGGCTCGTCCGCGTTTCGTCGCCGGGTGATGGTGCTGGGCGCAGGAGACCGCGCGCAGCGGCTGCGCGAATTGGGTGACAAGCCCGAAACCGGGTTCGTCATCGTCTCATATATCGCGATGAACGATGATGTGCGCCTGGTTGAAGAGGCCATTCCACGCGCAGCAATCCATGATCTGGGACGGTTCGTCGAAAATCTCGGGGTCAGCGAAGTTGTGTTGGCCTTGCAAGAACGGCGCAATGCCTTGCCCCTGAAAGACCTGTTGCGGATCAAGACCAAGGGCGTCCACGTCAATGATTTTTCGAGCTTTATCGAACGTGAAACCGGCCGGGTCGATCTTGATACAATCAATCCCAGCTGGCTGATTTTCTCCGACGGATTTTCCAGCGGGCGGATGTTCTCCAGCGCGGTGAAGCGCATTTTTGATATCACCGCGAGCCTGCTACTGCTGCTGCTGACCTTCCCGATTATCGCGCTGTTTGCGCTGTTTGTGAAACTCGACAGCAAGGGTCCGGCGTTCTTTCGCCAAACGCGGGTGGGTCTGTTTGGTGAGCCGTTCACGGTGATCAAACTGCGCTCCATGCGCACCGATGCCGAAAAAGACGGGGCCAAGTGGGCAGAAGAAAACGATCCGCGCATCACCCGCTTGGGCCGCTTTATCCGCAAGGTCAGGATCGATGAATTGCCGCAAACCTGGAGCGTTTTGACAGGCCAGATGAGCTTTGTCGGCCCGCGTCCTGAAGTGCCGTCATTTGTCGAAAGCCTTGAAGAAGAAATCCCTTTTTACGGCGAACGGCACATGGTCAAACCCGGCATCACCGGGTGGGCGCAGATCAACTATCCTTATGGCGCGTCGGTCGAAGATAGCCGCTGCAAGCTCGAATATGACCTGTATTACGCCAAGAATTACACCCCTTTCCTCGATTTTGTGATCCTGCTGCAAACGCTGCGAGTGATCTTGTGGCCGGAGGGCGCGCGGTGACCGGCGGCGTAATGTTGGCGCCGATTGCGGCGTGTGTTGCGTGGCTGGGCGGCGCGGTGCTCAGCGCGGGCGCAATGCTGTGGATTTGGCGGAACGGCGAACGCGTGCGGCCCGATCGCTTGGCCTTGATGGCGGCGGCGGGATGCAGTGCGGTGTGGTGCGCTTTCGCTGCCGGTTTGGGGGCTGATTCCGGCGCCGCGATTTTGGCTGCGATGGGACGCAATCTAGCGTTGGTGGCGGCGATATTCTGCCTGTTTTCCGCCGATGGACGCACCAGCAGTCTTAAGCCGATCCGGCCAGTGATCATCGCACTGGTGCTGGTGCAGTTGTTGCAGCCGGTGGTGCTGTTGTTCCAGCTGCGCGCAACCGGCCTGCCAGGTATTGCTGATGCGGTGTTCGAAGTGCGCGCGGTTATCGACACGCTGGTATCGATTGGCGCGCTGATGTTGCTCCATAATCTCTATGCGGGCGCTGCCAGCGGGATGCGACCGGTGCTACGCTGGACCGGGATCGCTCTGGCTGGGATATTCGCCTATGATCTCAACCTCACCACAGTCGCCTATCTCAGCGGTGAAAGCCCCCGGGTTCTGACCGATTTGCGCGGCCTGTTTGCGGGATTTATGACCGGGCTGTTTGCGCTTGGGATGAACGCGGCAGGCCCGCGCGTGCAGTTCAGCCCATCACGCGCGGTGACATTCCGCACGCTGTCGCTGCTGCTGATCGGCGGTTATCTGGCGCTGATGGTACTGGTGACGAAATCGCTGGCGCTGATCGGCGGGGACATTGCCCGTGCCAGCCAGATCATGTTTGTTGTGCTGGCGGTGGTGGGCGCGGGCGTTGCACTGCCTTCGGCCAAAGTGCGCGGGCGGTTGCGGGTGATCGCGATCAAGCATCTGTTCCAGCACCGTTATGACTACCGCGAGGAATGGCTGCGGTTCACCCGCACTATCGGGCAAGGCGGCACGGGCGGCGCCAGCCTTCAGGAACGCGCGGTCAAAGCCTTGGCTGATATTACCGAAAGCCCGGCAGGCCTGCTGTTGATGCCCAATGAAGAAGCGCAGCTGGAACTCACCGCGCGCTGGAATTGGCCGACCATCGCGGTGCCAGCAGTGGCGGCCGATTTCGGCTTTTCGGGCTTGCTGGAGCGGCACAATCTGGTGCTGGCCTTTGATGAAGCGCGCCGGGGGATCAATCATCATGGTGAGCAAGCCGAAGTCCCTGCCTGGTTGATTGAGGCTGAGGATGCCTGGGCGCTGGTGCCGCTGATCCATTTTGACCGGATGGTCGGCGCAATCGTACTCGCCCGGCCGCGCACGGCGCGGCAGCTGGATTGGGAAGATTTCGATCTGCTGCGCGTCGCCGGACAGCAGCTGGCGAGTTATCTTGCCGAGCAGGCCGGGCAACAGGCCTTGATGGACGCCAGCCGGTTTGATGAATTCAACCGCCGCATGGCGTTCGTGATGCATGACATCAAGAATCTCGTCAGCCAGCTGTCTTTGCTGGCTGCCAATGCCGAAAAGCATGCCGACAACCCCGCCTTCCGCGCCGATATGCTGGTGACGCTGCGCAATTCGGCTGACAAACTTGGCGCGCTGCTGGCGCGGCTTGGGCGGTATGGTTCGGGGCAGGTGACCGATCTTGCAGCGATTGACCTCACCGCCCTGGCCCGCGCGGTGACCGAACGGTTCCAGCCTGTACACCCGGTATCGCTGACCCGCGATGCACCGGTGATTGTGCAAGGCAATCGTGAAGCGTTGGAACAGGCGCTGATCCATCTGGTGCAGAACGCCATCGACGCGAGCGAGCCGGGTTATCCGGTGCTGATCGATGTTGCCTCGGACGGTTTGAACGGCACCATCGAAGTGGTCGATACCGGATGCGGGATGAGCCCTGAATTCGTGCGCACCGGTCTGTTCAAACCGTTTGTCTCCTCCAAACAGGGCGGGTTCGGAATCGGCGCTTTCGAAGCGCGTGAACTTGTCAGGGCGATGGGCGGCCGGGTCGCGGTCGAATCCCGCGAAGGGCTTGGTACTCGCTTTGCCCTGACCTTGCCGCTGACCGAAGCTGTGCGCTTGCTGGCCGAACACGTTCATCCGCAATCCGGACTGCAACCTGCAAGAAAAGGCGCTGCTTGATGGCCGACAAGAAACCTGTGCTGCTGGTGATCGAAGATGATCCCGGCCTGCAAGCCCAACTTAAATGGGCGTATGATGATTTCGAGGTGGTAATCGCGGGCGACCGTGACAGCGCGCTGGCAGCGCTGCGCTCTGACGCGCCAGGCGTAGTTACGCTTGATCTTGGCCTGCCGCCCGATCCTGATGGCACGACCGAAGGTTTTGCCGTGCTAGATGCGATCATGGCGCTTAAACCCGATACCAAAGTGATCGTTGCCAGCGGCCATGGCGCACGCGAAAGCGCGCTGGAGGCTATCGCGCGCGGGGCCTATGATTTCTACCAGAAGCCGATTGATATCGCCGCATTAGGCCTGATCGTGCGCCGCGCCTTCAATCTGCGCGCGATCGAAGAGGAAAATCGCCGGTTGGTGGCCAATAGCAGCGCAGACAAGACCGTTCTCGGCCGCCTGATCACCGGCGCGCCTGAGATGGTCAAGGTCGCGCGCACCATCGAACGCGTTGCCAAGACCAGCGTTTCGGTGATGCTGCTGGGGGCCAGCGGAACGGGCAAGGAATTACTCGCGCAGGGGCTGCATGATGCTAGCGACCGTGCAGGCGGTCCGTTTGTGGCGATCAACTGCGCAGCGATCCCGGAAAACCTGCTCGAAAGTGAGCTGTTCGGCCATGAAAAGGGCGCCTTCACCGGCGCGATCAAGACGACCGAAGGCAAGATCGAAAGCGCCAACGGCGGCACGCTGTTCCTTGATGAGGTCGGCGACATTCCGCTGCCCCTGCAGGTCAAACTGCTGCGGTTCCTGCAGGAACGCACCATCGAACGGGTCGGCGGGCGCAAGGCGATTGCGGTCAACACTCGGATCGTTTGCGCCACCCACCAGAACCTGGAATCGATGATCCAGCAAGGCGGGTTTCGCGAAGACCTGTTTTATCGGCTTGCCGAAATCGTAGTGCGTATCCCCGGCCTTTCCGAACGCCATGGCGATCCGGTGCTGCTGGCCAAGGTGTTCCTCAAACGCTTTGCTGCCGAAATGAACCCCGGCGTGACCGGCTTTGCGCCCGATGCGCTGGCTGCGATTGATGCGCATGATTGGCCGGGCAACGTACGCGAGTTGGAAAACCGGGTGAAACGCGCCGTGATCATGGCCGATGGTAAGCTGATCAATGCCGATGATCTGGATTTCGGGCCGGGGGAGGAAGAGGATGCTGATGTCCTCAACCTCAAATCCGCACGTGAGACGGCTGATCGCCGGGTGATCCGCCATGCGCTGGCCCGCAGCGAAGGCAATATTTCCAGTACCGCCAAGCTGCTCGGGATCAGCCGCCCGACACTGTATGACCTGCTCAAGCAGTATGATTTGCAAGCGTAACCTTCGCGCCGGTTTGATGATATCGGCGCTCGCGCTGATGCTGGGAAGCTGCGTGGGTGAAGACAAAGCCCCCGCATCCGGCGGCGCACGCCAGAGCGATCCAAAGGTCATGCGCCTGATTGACGATGCTGATGCAGCAATCGCAAACGGCGCGCTTGCCGATGCCGGGCGGACACTGGACGAAGCGCGCAACCTTTCCCCCGATGATCCCGATGTGTGGGTTGCGATTGCGCGGCTGCGATTTCGCGGCGGCGAGCATCTGACAGCGCTGGAGGCGGCAGACCGCGCCTTGGCTCTTGGCCCCGATTACGCACCGGCACTGTTAATGCGGGCGTTCATGGTCCGCGATGCCCATGGCCCGGCGGCAGCCTTGCCATGGTTCGAAGCCGCGCTTGCGGCCGATCCTGACAATCCCGACGTGTGGGCTGAATATGCGGCGACGCTTGGCGATAGCGGGCGCAGCCGGGCGATGCTGCGCGCGGCGCGCAAGCTGGCACAGATCGCGCCGGACGATGCGCGGGCGCTTTATTTTCAAGCGGTGCTGGCAGCGCGCGGGGGCAATCCGTCGCTGGCGCGCAGCCTGTTGGTGCGCAGCGGCATGGCGGCACGCGGGGTGCCCGCCGCAATGCAGCTTGATGGCGTGCTGAGCCTGGCGGAGGATAATCCCGATAGTGCGGCAGCGACGTTTGCTGCGCTGTCGGCGCGCCAACCGGCAAATACGCGGCTGCGCGAATTGCTGGCCCGCGCACTGTTGATGGGTGGACGTGATGTGGAGCTGGTGGCGCAATTTGCGGACGAGGCGCAGCGGGCCGAGGCATCGCCGTTTCTGATGATGATTACTGCACGTGCTTATGAACGCATGGGTGACCGCGCGCGCGCTGCGCCGCTGCTGGCCCGCGCTTATGGCGGCGCAGGGAAGGTGCCGGTGGTGCTGGCTGACCGCGCCGGGCTACCGCCCCCGACCGCGGCGATTCGGCAAAAGGCGTCGGCGGCAAACTGGCGCGGGGCTCAGGCGGAGACACAGGACCTGCGCCGTCGCTTTCCCGCCTCGGCAGATGTCGCGAATTTGGCCGGGGATGCCTTGCTGGGCTTGGGCGATCTTCGCGGCGCGCTGGAATCCTATGCGCTGACCGCACGTGTTCGGCGGCCTTGGCCGCTGACACGCAAGGTGGTGTTTGCATCACGCCGGGCTGGGGATGGGGAAGCGGCTGACACTTTGCTGGCGCGCCACGTTGCAGGTGAGCCTTTGGCGTTGAGCGGTCTGGCCGAACTTGCGCAGGCACAGGCGGCGCGCGGCGATTGGGTGCGTGCGGCGGCATTGCTGGATCAGGTGATAACGATGGGCGGCGGTCATGATCCGGCGGTGCTGACCTTGCGTATCAAAACTGCCAGCGCGTTGGGACGACCTGCCGACGCACGGCAATTTGCCAAACTGCTGGCGCAGATCCGTCCGCGCCGTCTGGCGCAGCGGTAAGACGGCTTCGGCTCGACAAGTGACACCGGGCAGGGCAGGGCACGCGCCCATGTCCACGCCCATCTCCTACATACTAAACCGCTTGCCATTCCTGCGCGATCCGATGGTCGCAGTGCTGGTCTTGGCGACCACACTGGCGTTGCTGCTGCCGGCCACTGGCACCGGACGCACGCTGGCGTCTGCGGTGTCCAATGGCGGGATTTTCGTGCTGTTCCTCGTCAATGGGATGCGCATCCGACGTTCCGAAATCGCGCGCGGGCTTACCAATTGGCGATATTTCGGGCCGCTGATGTTGTTCGTTTTTGCTGGCATGGCGCTGGCCGGAGTGGGCTTTGCCGCGCTGGCGGACACGGTGCTGCCACCGCTGGTGGCGCTGGGGTTTGTCTATCTCGGCTGCCTGCCATCAACCGTGCAATCGGCGACCAGTTATACCAGCCTTGCCAACGGTAATACTGCGCTGGCGGTGGTCGGCGCGGCGTTGATCAATATCGCGGGCGTGTTCATCAGCGCGCCGTTGTTCGCGCTGCTCGGCGGCGAGGGCGCGGGCGAGGTGGGGAGCGAGGCGATCATCCGCATCGGTCTAATCCTGATCCTGCCCTTCGTGATCGGGCAGGTGGTGCAGGACCGGGTGATTGATCGGATCGCCGCCCACCGCGCGCGGATTGCCTGGCTTGATCGGGCGGTGATCGGCATGGCGGTTTACGTCGCGTTTTCGGGCGCGGTCCAGCAGGGGCTTGGCACGATGTTCGCCCCCCACGACTGGGGCGCTTTGTTCGCACTGGTACTGGCGATGTTGGCGTTGGCATTGGGAGCAGCTTGGGCGACGAGCGGCGCGCTAGGCCTGCCGCGGGCTGACCGGATTGCGTTCCTGTTTGCCGGATCGCAGAAAAGCGTCGCGATTGGTGCGCCGCTTGCTGCGATCCTGTTCCCGCCTGCCAGCGCGGGGTTCGTGATCGCCCCGCTGCTACTCTATCATCTGGCGCAGCTGGTGCTGGCCGCGCCGTTGGCTATGCGTCTGGCGCGGGGTTAGCCGCTGTTTCGGCGCGCTGGTGGCGGACCGACCACCAGAAGGACAACCCGATCAGGATCGCGCCGATCAGCCCGGTGATGGTTTCGGGAATGTGTACCACGGCTGACACCAGCATGATCGCGCCCAGCACCACAATCGCCCAGAAGGCACCGTGTTCAAGGAAGCGGTATTCGGCCAGGGTGCCTTGGCGCACCAGGTGCACCGTCATCGACCGCACAAACATCGCTCCGATTGACAGGCCCAAGGCAATCACGATCATGTTGTTCGACAGCGCGAACGCCCCGATCACCCCATCAAAGCTGAAGCTTGCGTCAAGGATGTTGAGGTAGAGAAATCCGCCAAGCCCGCTGCGCACGACCGCGCCTGTCAAGCGCGCGGCTTCTTCCCGCATTTCGAGCCAGTGGCTTACCGCTTCCACGGCAATGAAAGTGACCAATCCCAGCATCCCGGCGACGAGGAAGGTAAGTGCATCTTCGGCAGGCAGAAATGTCGAAATACCCCACATCCCCAGCAGCAGTATGGCGATTTCGACCTTTGGGAGTGTCGAGACCCTCGCCAGCGCTTGTTCTATGCTTTTGATCCAGTGCACATCCTTGTCAGAATCGAAGAAGAACTTCATCCCCACCATCGCCAGAAACGCGCCGCCGAAACCAGCGATGCCGATATGCGCCGAACTGACCAGTTCCTCGTACCGCGCAGGATTGTTGAGCGACAGGTTCAATGCCTCCATCGGCCCGATCCCGGCGGCAATCGCCACAATCGCCAGCGGGAACACGATGCGCATCCCGAACACCGCAAAGGCGATGCCATAGGTCAGGAACCGCTTTTGCCAGACCTCATCCATTTCCTTGAGCACCGAGGCGTTGACCACCGCATTGTCAAAGCTGAGCGAGACTTCCAGCACCGACAGGATCACCACGATCCACAGCACCTGCACCATGCCGACGAACGTTCCTGAACTGACGAAACCGTACCATCCGGCAAGGCCAAGGCAGATCACGGTAAAAACCAGTGACAAGGTGTAATAGCGGAGCAACGTCTGCATGATGCAAATCGAACCTTGGATGGGTGGGCCGAATTTCGGCCTCACGTGGGAGGAGAGTAGGTTCAGCCCTTGGGCTGATAGGTCTGTTCTTCGCCGGGGAAGGCGCGGGTGCGCACTTCATCGGCATAGCGTGCAACGGTGCGGTCAATCACGCCTGCGATATCTTCATAGCGTTTCACAAAGCGCGGCACGCGTTCGAACATGCCGAGCATATCTTCGGTAACCAGCACTTGCCCATCACACTGCGCCGAAGCGCCGATGCCGATGGTGGGGCATGTAACCGCCTTGGTCGCGGCAATCGCGATGGGTTCAACTACGCCTTCGATGACGATGGCAAATGCCCCCGACTGGTCAAGCGCGATGGCGTCCGTGACGATTTTCTCAGCTTCGGCATCGGAACGTCCGCGCGCGCCGTAACCGCCCAGCACATTGACCGCCTGCGGGGTCAGGCCAACATGGCCCATCACCGGAATGCCGCGACTGTTTAGGAAAGCGACCGTCGGCGCCATTGCCGCGCCGCCCTCAAGCTTTACCGCCGCCGCGCCGGTCTGTTTCAGCAGAAACGCCGCGCTTTCAAACGCTTGCTCGGGTGAGGCTTCGTAGCTGCCGAAAGGCATGTCAACCACGACGACCGAATGATACGACCCGCGAACCACCGCCGCGCCGTGATTGGCCATCATTTCGAGTGTCACCGGGATGGTCGAGGGCAGGCCATAGATCACCTGGCCCAGCGAATCCCCCACCAGCAGCAGATCGCAATGCGCGTCGAGCAACTGCGCCTGCCGGGCGGTATAGGCGGTCAGCATGACCAGCGGTTCAGCGGTCACCCCGCCGCTCTTTCGGGCGCGAATGCCGGGCACTGTCAGCCGCCGCATCGGCTGCGGGGTGGGGGTGGCACGGCTGGTGCTGGTGTCGAGTTGAAAGGTCGTGGACATGGCCAAAGCGTCTAGCGACTGTCCGCGCCGGGGGAAAGAGCGCGCTTTCGACTTGTTTTGCGCCTCTGTTACGCTAGCTTCCCGTCCCGACGATCGCGCGGGGGATCTGCGGCCGATCAGTGGGAGACCTATTCCAGATGTTTTTTGACAGGGTAAAGCCGCTAGATGCGATCCTCGCAACGGCGAAGAAGAAAGCACTCCATCGTTCACTCGGATGGTTCCAGCTAACACTGCTGGGCATCGGGTGCGTTATCGGCACCGGGATTTTCGTTCTTACTTCGGTTGGTGCGCAAAAGGCTGGGCCGGGCCTGATGATCGCCTTCCTGATTGCCGGCCTCGTGTGCATCGTTGCTGCGCTCTGCTATGCAGAAATCGCCTCGATGATCCCGGTGGCGGGCAGTGCCTATACCTACAGCTATGCCACGATCAGCGAATTCTTCGCATGGACGGTCGGTTGGGCGCTGATCATGGAATACGCCATCGCCGCCTCTGCAGTGTCGGTCGGTTGGTCGGGGTACTTCAACGGAACGATTCTGGGTGGAATGGGCTGGCAGTTACCAGCCTGGCTCAGTGCTGGTCCGCTCGCTTTTGGCGGGGCGGAAGGCGGATTGATCAACCTGCCAGCGCTGGTGATCGCACTTTTGGTGACTTGGCTGCTTGTGGTCGGCACCAGTGAAAGCGCCAAGGTCAACGCGGTTCTGGTGGTCGTGAAGGTTACTGCTCTGGTGGCCTTTGTTGGCATCACGCTGACCAGCTCTGAATTCAGTATGGAGCGTTTCAACCCGTTCCTGCCTGCCGGGGTTTTCGGCGGATGGGGATCGGGCGTCGGCGCAGTCGGTGCTGCGGCGACGATGTTCTTTGCCTATGTCGGTTTTGACGCGGTCTCGACGGCCGCCGAAGAAACGAAAGATCCGCAACGTAACGTGCCGATCGGTTTGATCGGATCGCTGCTGTTTTGCACAGTGTTTTATATTCTGGTTGCAGCCGGAGCCATCGGGACGCTGGGCGGTCAGCCAATTCTTGACGCGATGGGCCTGCCGCTGGAAGCCGGATCGCAAGAACTTGCGCGCCAGTGTGGGCTGCCGCAATATGCCGAAGCGCTGGTGTGTTCGAACGAGCCGCTGGCTCACGTGCTCAAGGTGCTTGGTTTCTCGTGGATCGGCAATGCCGTTGGCCTGGCGGCGATTGTCGCGCTGCCTTCGGTGATTCTGGTGCTGATTTTCGGCCAGACCCGCATCTTTTTTGTGATGAGCCGTGACGGTCTGCTGCCCGAAAGGCTCAGCACGGTGCACCCGAAGTACAAGACGCCCCATGTCGTCACGATGATTACAGGCGTGGCAGTTGCGATTGCAGCGGCGTTCTTCCCGGTTGGCAAGCTGGCCGACATTTCGAACGCGGGCACGCTGTATGCCTTCCTCATGGTAGCGGTCGCCGTCATGGTGCTCCGCAAAAAGGATCCTGAACGTAAACGCCATTTCCGCGTACCGTTTGTGTGGATTGTCGCGCCGGCAACGATCATTGGCTGTGTGTTGCTGTTCTTCAACTTGCCGATTGAGGCGATGCTGTTTTTGCCTGTTTGGGGTGCGGTCGGCGTCGTTATCTATTTCCTCTACAGCCGCAGCCACAGTCATCTTGGTAAAGGCATTGTCGAGGTGGTGGATGACATTGAAGGTGATGAGACGATGTTGCCGATCCATTCGTCTGACACCTGATAGCATCAGGCTCGGTTGATCTCGCGAAGGGCCGCCCCACCGGGCGGCCCTTTTGCGTGGTGGCAGGCGTTGCCAAGTCGAAGCTTGTGGAACATAGTGTGAACATATGAGTCGTTCACCTATGCCCTCGCACCTGTCGCCCGCCCGCGTCCTGTCCCGCACGCTCCCCGAATCGCGCTGGCGGCCGGGGTTGGCTGACCAACCGTTTCATTCCGAAATCTTCGCTTCCGGCAGTGAAGCGAGTGGGGTGGGGTTGGCGCTTGCCTTGGCGCAGGACGCCATGACGTCACTTGACGCGCAGACTGCCGAAAGTGCGCGCCACGTGCTGTGGGTGCAGGATCACAAGGCGATGCAGACAGGCGGGCGGCCGTGCCTCGCAGGCCTGCCGCCCGGCCTGCGCCGCCGCCTGATCCACGTCGCCGCCGCCACGCCCGAGGATGCTTTGTTCGCATTGGAAGAAGGGCTCAAATGCCGCGATGTTGCCTGTGTAATTGGCGAGATTGCGGGCAATCCGCGCGCGCTCAACTTCACCGCCTCGCGCCGGCTCAGCCTGACCGCTGAAAGCCATGGGGTGCGGTTGTGGCTGGTGCGGCTGGATGCCACGCCTGACCTGTCCTCGGCCCGGATGCGCTGGCAGGCGCGCGCCGCCCCTTCGCCGCCCCCGCGCTGGAACCCTGCCGCGCCCGGCACCGCGACCTGGCACGCTGAGCTGTTCCGTGCGCGCCGTCATGCGCCGGGCGAATGGATGTTGAGTGATGAAAACGGAAGCCTGCACACCGTCAAACAGCCCGAAGCCTTTGTCCCCGCCCCCACGCGCACCGCGCCGGATCTTGTCCATCTGGCTCGCCCGACTGTCGGTCAATCGCTGGCAGCGCGCGCTCGCGCCTGAGGAACGCGCGGCTGCCGATGCGCTGCCGACTGCACTGATTGCCGAAACCGCGCACGGCCCACGTATTGCCACGGCCAATGATGCGGGGCTGATGGTAGGCGCTCGACCCGGAATGCTGCTGGCTGATGCGCGCGCGCTGTGCCCGCAATTGGCCGCGATGGCAGCCGATCCGGCGGGCGACCTCGCATTCCTGGAAAAGCTGGCATTGTGGGCGCAGCGTTGGGGGCCGTGGAGCGCGCTTGATCCGCCCGATGGCCTGCTGGTGGACGTGACCGGGGTCTGCCACCTGTTCGGCGGGGAGGAATGCCTGCTCGCAGATGTTGTCGCAGCCTGCGGTCGGCGCGGGCTGACAGTGCGCGCCGCGCTCGCGCCGACTGCCGGGGCGGCCTGGGCGCTGGCGCATTTCGGTCCGCCTGCCGCAATCCTTGCCCCCGATGATGATCCGTTGCGCTGGCTGGGCGATCTGCCGGTGGCCGCGCTCCGGCTGGATGATGACGTGATCACCGTGCTGCGGCGGCTGGGAATCAAACGGCTGGGCGATCTTGCCGGGGTGAGTGGGGAGGGGGATGACCCCGCAGCCCAAGCCGCCGCGCGCGATGCGTTGCTGCGCCGGTTCCGCAATCGCCGCTCGCCCGCGGCCAATCCGTTGATCCGGCTTGACCAATTGCTCGGCCGGGTGCCCGAACCGCTGCTGCCAGTGATTGCCCATCCCATGCCGATGGTGCAGCGCCGCTTGATGGAGCCGATCCGCCACCGCGATTTGCTTGACCGGGTGGTGCATGACCTTGCGCAGGACATGGTGCGCGCGCTCGAAGCGCGGGGTGAAGGCGCGCGGCGGCTTGAACTCGGGCTGTGGCGGGTCGATGGCGAGGTGCTGCTGCGCCGGATCGAACTGGCCGCCGCCACGCGTGAGGCATCGCATATCACTCGGCTGTTCGCCGCGCGGCTCGACGATGTCGAAGCCGGGTTCGGGATCGAGGCGGTGCAGCTACGCGCTAGCTGGAGCGAGCCGCTGGCGCTGTCGCAGGCCGATCTGGATGCCGCAGCTGAACAGCACGGCACCTCGCTTGCTGCCTGCATTGATCGGCTGAGCGTGCGCTTGGGCCCCAAAGCGGTAACTCGCCCGGTGGCGCGTGCCAGCCACATTCCCGAACGCGCGCAGGGCTGGCAGGCCCCGCTGGATCCGGTGCCGCCATCACAAGGCCAACTTGCCTTCCACACTCGCCCGCTCAAGCTGCTCGAGCGTGCAGAGCGGATCGCGGTGCTCTATGCCTCACCCGATGGCTATCCGCAGCGGTTCCGTTGGCGCGGGCAGGTGCGTGAGGTGGTGCGGGTGGAGGGGCCCGAACGTCTCGCGCCTGAATGGTGGCGCGAACGTTCCACTGCCCGCTTACGCGATTATTACCGGATCGAAGATGATGCCGGGCGGCGGTACTGGATCTACCGTCAGGGCATCGCTGGCGACGGGCGGGGTGGGGTGCCCGAATGGTTCCTGCAAGGGCTGTTTGGCTGAGGCGCTGACCTTAATAGATGTTTACTGGCTTGCTTAGCTTTCCTTTACGGATTTCTGCGATGTTGCGCCTATGAACATGGATTCGATCCCGCGGACGTCTGAACGTCGACCGATGAGCTTGATGGTCAAAAGCCGCGTGCGTTCGCGCGTGGTGTTTGTCGATCTGCTGGATCTGTCCGAAGGCGGCTGCAAGCTGCGCGGCAAGCCCGGCTTTGCCGAAATTGGTGACCGGGTGACGATGAAAGTCGGCGGGGTCAACGCCCCGCTCGGATCGGTTGCCTGGGTCGAAGGCCCGGTCGCAGGGGTCGCTTTTGAAGGCGCGATGCATCCCGCTGTGATCGATTTCCTGTGTCAGCAGGAACGCCTGAACGATATCATCACCCGCCGCCGCGCGGTCTGATCCAGCGATCCTGCCCGACGCTTGCAAGCTTTGCATTTGGCAGAGGGGCTGTAGGAACATATAAGGAACACCGAAAGGTGGTCCTCAAGGTTCCCGATGGCTCAGCAAACACTCCGACAGAAACTCGAAATTCTTGCCGATGCGGCCAAGTATGATGCGTCCTGCGCGTCATCGGGCACGGCGAAAAAGAATTCGCTCGGTGGAAAAGGCATCGGCTCGACCGAGGGGATGGGCATCTGCCACGCCTATGCGCCCGATGGCCGCTGCATTTCGCTGCTCAAGATCCTGCTGACCAATCACTGCATTTTCGATTGCCACTACTGCATCAACCGCAAAAGCTCGAACGTCGCCCGCGCGCGCTTTACCCCGCAGGAGGTGGTCGACCTCACGCTCAATTTCTATCGACGCAATTATATCGAAGGCCTGTTCCTGTCGTCTGGCATCGTCAAAAGCGCCAATCACACGATGGAGCAAATGGTCGAAGTCGCCCGTATCCTGCGAGAAGAACACGATTTTCGTGGCTATATCCACCTCAAGACCATTCCCGAGGCCGATCCCGAAGTAATCCACGCCGCCGGCCTTTATGCCGACCGGATTTCGATAAATGTCGAGCTGCCGACCCGCGCCGGGCTGACCCGGCTCGCGCCTGATAAGGACGAGGCGCAGATCGAAGGGGCGATGGGCAATACCAAGGCGCAAATCATCGAAGCCAAGGATGCAAGAAAACGCTTCCGTCACGCGCCGCGCTTTGCTCCGGCGGGCCAATCCACGCAGATGATTGTCGGTGCGGATGATGCCAATGATACCGCGATCATCGGCAAGGCGAGCCGGTTGTACGGCGCGTTCGGGCTGCGGCGCGTCTATTACAGCGCTTTCTCGCCGATCCCCGATGCCAGCGCGGTGCTGCCCTTGAAACGCCCACCGCTGCTGCGCGAACATCGCTTGTATCAATCGGATTGGCTGATGCGGTTTTACGGGTTCGCGCCGGGAGAGGTGGCCGATGCGACGGAGGCGGATGGCAATCTGCCGCTCGATATTGACCCGAAACTGGCCTGGGCGCTGAAATTCCGTGAAAGTTTTCCGGTTGATGTAAACCGCGCCGCGAAAGAACAATTGTTGCGGGTGCCGGGACTGGGGACGACCGCGGTGGGCCGCATTCTTGCCGCACGGCGGCACCGGACGTTGCGATTGGATGATGTGGCGCGGCTGACCGCTTCAATCGCCAAGGTGCGCCCGTTCATCTGTGCGCTCGACTGGCGGCCGACGCTGCTGACCGACCGCGCCGATTTGCGCTGCCTGCTCACGCCTCGGCAGGAACAGCTGGAGCTGTTCTGATGCGCGTGATGCCCTACGCCGCGATCGGCGCGCATTATGCCGTGCATCTCCCTGCGCCCGATGATTTCGCCTTCTGGCGTGACCGGGCGCGGGGGTTGATCCAGTGCGATGTGCCGCCTGATCGGGTTTCGTGGGTCGAGCCGGGGGCAACCGGTGATCTGTTCGCGGCGGAAGGGCCATCTCGGGCGGAAAAACGGATGCCCACGCCGCCTGCTGATGCGCGGCCCGTGCGCGTCAGCCAGCGCTTCCTCGACCTCGCTCGCCGCGCTGCGCAGCACTCTGATCCGGCGCGGTTTGGTCTGCTGTATCAGATGCTATGGCGGCTCCAGCGCAACCCCCGCCTGATGGAGGACAAGGCCGACCTACAAGTGCGCCGGATCGAGGATCTGGCCAAGGCGGTGCGGCGCGATGCGCACAAGATGCACGCCTTTGTCCGCTTTCGTGAGGTTGAGCCAGGCGCAGACGATCCGCACGGCGCGAAACACTATGTCGCCTGGTTCGAACCCGATCACCATATCGTGCGGTCCGAGGCGGCCTTCTTCATGCGTCGCTTTGCCAATCTGCGCTGGTCGATCCTGACCCCGCGCGGCTCGATCCATTGGGACGGCGATGTGATGCGCGAAGGCCCGCCGGCGCGGCGGGAGGATGCGCCGAGGGATGATCCGGTCGAGGACCTCTGGCGTTCCTACTACGCGTCGATCTTCAACCCGGCGCGGTTGAAGGTGGGAGCGATGCTGTCGGAAATGCCCAGGAAATACTGGAAGAACCTGCCCGAAGCTCAGATCATTCCGCAACTGATTGCAGGCGCACAGGCGCGTGAGGCAGCGATGGTGGCGGCAGGCGAACGGACGGAACGGGCGCGGCCCGCCACGCTGGCCGATATCGCGCAAGGGGCGGCGGCCTGCCGCGAATGCGGAATCGCCGATTGCAGCACCCGCGCGGTGGCGGGTGAGGGGCCGCAAACTGCATCTTTGATGATCGTTGGCGAGCAGCCCGGTGATCAGGAGGAGGTGGCGGCGCGCCCCTTCATTGGCCCGGCGGGGCAATTGCTGGACGAATATCTGCAAGCCGCCGGGATCCACCGGCAAGCGGCTTACGTCACCAACGCGGTCAAACACTTCAAGTTCACGTGGAGGGGCAAGCATCGCCTGCATCAATCGCCCACCGCACCTCGAAAAACGAACTATGAGACATTTGTGTCCAAATTCAATGTTGCACCGAATAAAGCTTCCTCACATACAACATGCTGGCCTTAACCCCTCTAGCACCGTGAAAAAGCCATTTGACACCCCTAACCCTAAAAAATCTGATTTTTTAAAATGTCTCGAGAAGTTGACACCAAAGCCCTTCTTTTTTCACTTTATCGGAAACAACGGAATTTCCTGATATGTATTGAAACTTCTCCGATAGGCGGTGGATCTTCCAGGAAATCGATTTCAAATTCGAAAACTAAGTCGTGACT
>JANQTR010000042.1 GCA_030731635.1 Erythrobacter sp.
GATCGATGGCTATTCGCCCTACCAGAAGATCGTGGCCGGGGTGGATTACCCCTCGCCCTTCCTGTGGGCATCGACCGCGGATGATCGCACCCACCCCGCCCCCGCGCGTAAGGGAGCTGCCAAGCTGAAGGAACTGGGCCAGCCCTATTATTACTTCGAAGATACCACCGGCGGCCATTCCGGCGGGGTCGATAACGAACAGCGCGCCAAGCTACAGGCGCTGCAATATGTCTACCTGATGCAGCGCCTGATGGGGCCTGCGACCGGCGGGTAAACACCTTTCGGCCAAGGATTTTCAAAGGGGCGGTTCCACCACGGAACCGCCCCTTTTTGCGTTAGTCGCGGAAGGCAACGCAACTGCCTGTAAAACAACCCGACACTTTGCCCTCGGTTCATCGCACCAGCGGAACGGGAGGGATCATCAACGCCAGTTTAACCATCTTTCGCAGCCACTCGTTAAGTCTGCCCGTCAACATTGGGTCCATCGGGGGCGATGACGAGCACATGCGAAGAGGAACAAACCGATGGCCTACCCCAACAACGTTTCGATCGCCGATGCGATCAAGAGCTATTACGCACTGCCGCGCAATCACCGCGTCCACTGGTCGAAGGCGCGCAAGGATGAAGTGGTGCGGGCCGTGCGCGATGAAGCGATCAGCTTTGCCGAAGCGCGCAACCGCTACCTGTTGAGCCGCAGCGAGTTTGCCCAGTGGGAACGCGATTATATCGCTACGGGTGGGGATGCCGCCAGCGACAAGACACGCATGCAGGACGCCTGACGCGTGATCAGACCGTGCTATTGCGCCGCGACGGGGATCAGCACCTCGTTGCGGCGCAGCGGGCCGGGCACCATCGGGGCATCGTAAAAGGCATATTCCGCCTCACCAACCGGTGCGATGCCCTGCCCGTTCAGCCATTGGCGCAATTGCGCTTCGTGCGCGGCAAGATCACTCGCCCCGCCATTGCCCGCAAACCGGATCGCCGCCATCCGCCGCGCGGGCACTTCAGTCAGCGCAATATCCGCAGGCGCAGGCGGCAGGGTTGCAAGCGTATATTTGGCCGGCATCACAAACCGCATCTGCCAGCGCCCAGCCTCGGTTTCCTGCTGGAGCACTGGCGCAGTCATGGCAATGCTTTCGCCGCCCTGGGGCCGGTCCTGCGCGAAGATGTAGGCCGCAAGCCTGCGGAAGCTCGCCCCGCTGGCGCGTCGGCGGTCGCCTGTGGAGGTGACTTCAGCCACCACCAGCGCGGGGTAGTCACGCAGTTCAAAATCGCCTTCTGCGCGGGCCAGTGCAAACTCAGGTTCTTCGGTGTTGCGAGATTGGGCGTACACGGCGGCGGCTCCGATTGCGGCAATGCCAAGTCCGGCGGCGATCCATTGTCCGATGCGCATGGGTGAGTTCCTTTAAACGAAGCCCCCACACACTCAGCCATTGGCGCGCGCAATGGTTCCCGGTGAAGCGACGACCTATCGCGTCGGCGCGTCGAAATCAGCGGGCTTGTTCGCCACCCAGGCGACGAATTTGGCAATCGCAGGATTATCGCGGATCACGCTCGGCTTGTCGCCAATGCGCGCGAGTTCGCTGTTGGTGAAGTTGGCATGGATGGTGGTGTGACAAATCGGATGGATCGGCACTTTGATCTTGCCTTTTTTCGCCTTGGGCACGGGGTGATGCCACTGCTCAATATCGCCGAGCGGGCGTGAACACAGCCAGCAGATGCGGTTTGCGCCTTCACTCATCTTCGGGGGGATCCGCGCGAATGGTCTCGTCAGTGAACAGAAACTGATACTCGGGCAGTTTGGCCTCAGGCAGGAAAGTCTCCGCGGCCTGATGGTTGAACGGCAACCGCCTGGGGTCGTCACAGGTCTTGATCGCAAGGAATTTCCCTGCGCGTTCCACGACCACTCCGTCGCTCAGTGCTGGAAGGTTGCCTCTTTCATCAAAACCAGTGCGGATTATTCGGCTAAAGACGATGTAGCGTGTGTCACCATTGTCGAAGGCGATCTGCCCCTCCCCGCCGCCCGAATACATGGTGTAGGCTCTTTTGCCGCCGCTCAGCACCAATTCGGGCGTGTCGCCGCCGAAGCGATATTCGGCCTTTCCTGCCTTGGTACCGCACACCGCAACGCGTTTGCCATCGGGAAATTTGCAGGCGAAAATCGGCGTCTCGTCGGCGGCGCAGGCTGCTGCGTGAGCGCGATCCTGCTCTGCTGCGAAGTCTTCGACTGTAGCACCGGTCAATTCCGGTGCCTGGGAATCCGGGGCTTGCGGTGACGTGTCTGCCGCAGCGGGTGCGGCTGAACCATCCGTCACCGGTTCGGATTGGCACGCCGAAAGCAGCAGCACGGCGGCAAGGGTGTAAGGAATTCTCACCGCTTTATCGCCTTGGGCACGGAGTGATGCCACTGCTCGATATCGCCGAGCGGGCGTGAACACAGCCAGCAGGTTTGTGCGTTACTCAATTGTGTCCGCCTCGCTTGTCAGTCCGGTAAAAAGGTCCTCGGGTTCGCCAAACACGCGCCTTGCCGCGCTATGCTTGACCGGAATTTCTGCCTGCTTTCCTTCGCACAGCCGCAATTGCGCGGGTTTGCCGCTACTTTCAATCACAACGCCATCGCTTATCGCCGGACCGCTGCCATGTTCTTCAACGCTGGTGCTGACCATGCGGCTGAATACGGTGTAAATCGTGTCACCGTTCACGAAACGGATTTGCGATTCTCCGCCCCGCGCGTAGCTGTCGACAGACCAGGAACCCTCCTGCAACACAAGCTCTCGCCGTTGCCCGCCGTACCGGTATTCGCCCTTGCCCTGCTTTGTCGCGCAGACGGAAAGCGGTTTTCCCTTGGCGATTTTACAATAAAAGATCGTCTCTTCTTCAGGTTCACATGCCGCCGCCGCGATCCGCCGTGTTGCTGCATCCAGTGCAGCAATCTGCTGTGCTTCGTCATCGGGCAGTGCAGCCCCGGCAGCGCTGTCGGATTTGTCCGAAGGGGCCTGCACGACCGGCTGAACACTTGCCGGCTCTGCAGCTTTCGGGACGGCCCGATCCTGACAGCCGGTCAACATCGCAATAAGCGCCAAAGGGCTTGATGCCCAAATGGCCAGATCGCGCGGCGTCGCTCTCACTTCTTCTCCGCCGCTTTCTTCTTCTTCATCGCGTCGTGGAAACGGTCGGCCCAGCCCGGTTTCACCAATTGTTCGGCGCGCACCATGCGCAGTTCGCCCGCAGCGACATCGCGGCTGACGGTGGAGCCTGCCGCGACAATCGCATCCGCGCCGATGGTGACCGGCGCGACCAACGCCGAGTTTGAGCCGATGAAGGCGCCCGGGCCGATCACCGTCTTGTATTTGAAGTACCCATCATAATTGCAGGTGATTGTACCCGCGCCGATATTCGCCCCTGCGCCAATGGTGGCATCGCCGAGATAGGTGAGGTGGCTGGCCTTTGCGCCTTCGCCCAGCACAGCGTTTTTCACCTCGACGAAATTGCCGATAAAGCTGCCTTCTTCCAGCACGGTTCCGGGGCGCAGGCGCGCAAACGGGCCGACCTTGACCCCGGTTGCCAGCTGCGCGCCTTCGATATGGCTGTTGGCGCGGATCAGCACCTTGTCGGCAACAACCACGCCGGGGCCAAAGAATACGTTGGGTTCTATGGTGACATCGCGGCCCACCACCGTATCCCAACTGAAGAACACCGTGTCGGGCGCCAGCAAGGTCGCGCCTTCGTCCATCGCCCGTAACCTGCGCGCCGCCTGCCAGCGGCCTTCTGCGGCGGCCAGTTCGGCGCGCGAGTTTATCCCGGCAACCTCATCCGCTGTTTCGGCCACAATCACTGCGCAAGTGCGCCCATCGGCAATCGCGATATTGACGATATCGGGCAGGTAGTACTCGCCCTGCGCATTATCATTGCCGACGCGGGCCAGCAGCGCGAACAGATCGGCCGCGCGCGCCGCGACCAGGCCGGAATTGCACAGATGGCAGGCGCGCTCGCCCTCATCAGCGTCCTTGTATTCGACCATCTTGACGATGCGCCCATCATCATCGGCTATCACGCGGCCGTAATGGAGCGGATCGGCAGGCTCGAACCCAAGCACCACGGCGGCGGGATTATCCGCACCGTGAAGCCGGTCGATCATGGCGCGCACTGTTTCAGAGCGGACCATGGGGCAATCGCCAAAGCAGACCAGCACGTCGCCATCGAAATCCGCCAGCGCATCCTTTGCCATCAATGCCGCATGGGCCGTGCCGAACTGCGGTTCCTGCAAGGCGATGGTCACGCCGCGCCCCTGCAAGGCCGCTTCCAGCTGTTCGCGCCGGTCGCCAGCGACCACCACCGTCCGCGCGAGCGATAGCGCAGCAAAACTATCGAGCAGGTGCAGCAGCATCGGCCTGCCCGCAATCGGATGCAGCACCTTGTGCAGATCGCTTTTCATGCGGGTGCCCTTGCCCGCGGCAAGGATGATGGCGGCAAATGGTGTCGTGGTCGTGGTCATGATAGCCCCTGTAAGCAAACCCGTGCCTGCCAGCAAATACTTGCGGTTTGAAGAACCATCCGCCACGCCGCGCCCTATGACCAACATCCCTTTTGACGCTATCGGGTTCGATCTTGACGGCACGCTGCTTGATACATTCCGCGATCTGGGTGCGGCGGTGAACCATGCACTGGTGCTGGGCGGGTTTGACGCAGTGCCGCTGGAAACCAGCAAAGACCTGATCGGCGGCGGGGCCAAGATCATGCTGGCGCGCGCGGTCGAAGCGCAGGGCGGCCTGCCCGACGCGGAATTCAAACAGCTCTACAAGGCGATGCTGCGCTATTATCAGGATCATAACGCCGTCCACACGGCGCCCTATCCCGGCGTGCGCGAAGTGCTGGCTGATCTGACCGCGCGCGGTGTGCGGATGGCGGTGGTGACCAACAAGTTTGAAGCCTTTGCGCGCAATGTCCTGACCCAGCTCGACCTGATCGGCGTATTCGACACCGTGATCGGCGGGGACAGCATGGGCAAAGGCGCGGACGGCCAGTTCCTTGCCAAGCCGCACCCTGCCCCCGTCATCGCCGCGCGCGCCGCGACGGGAGACGCCCGGTTCGTGTTCATCGGGGATTCGACCTATGACGTGCGCGCTGCCAAGGCAGCAGGCGTGCCGGTAGTTGCAGCGGCCTATGGCTATTGCGACGCGCAGCCGCAGGATTTGGGCGCGGATGCAGTGATTGATTCGTTTGCAGACCTGATTCCGGCGCTTACAGTGCTTGGTAGGGCCATCTGACCCTACGGCATCGCCCTGTGCCCGCTCGGCGGTTGCAACGCGCCCGCGAAAGTGCCACGCAGCGCCCGCAGAACAGCTTTACGCAGGCGTAAACCGCGCCGCTCAGAAGCCACACCGATCAAGGACAGGAGAACACGCATGACCATCAGCTTCAAAGACAAGGTTGCCATCGTCACCGGTGCAGGCGGCGGTTTGGGCAAGGCCTACGCGCTCGAACTCGCGCGGCGCGGCGCAAAGGTTGTGGTCAATGACCTCGGCGGATCGCGCGATGGCACCGGCACGTCGGACGCAGCAGCGCAAGTCGTCGCCGAGATCGAAGCGATGGGCGGCGAGGCCATGGCCAATGGCGGTTCGGTCACCGAATTCGAACAGATGGAAAAGATGGTCGCCGATGCCAAGCAGAAGTGGGGCGGCGTCCATGTGCTGATCAACAACGCGGGCGTGCTGCGCGACAAGACCTTCATCAAGATGGAGCCGACCGACTTTGAATTCGTGGTCAAGGTGCACCTCACCGGCAGCGCCTTTGCCACCAAGGCGTGCTGGGAAACCTTCCGCGAACAGGGCTATGGCCGCATCCTGATGACCGCATCGTCAACCGGCCTGTTCGGCAATTTCGGCCAGGCCAATTACGGCGCGGCCAAGCTGGGCCTTGCTGGTCTGACCAAGACGCTGCAGCTGGAAGGCGCGAAGTACAACATCCGCGTCAACTCGCTGTCGCCAGTGGCCGGCACGCGCATGACCGAAGACCTGTTCCCCGAAGAAGCGTTCAAGCTGTTCGCGCCGGAAAATGTGGTGCCAGCCGCGCTGTTCCTCGTCAGCGAAGATTCGCCCACCAACGCCATCGTTGGCGCGGGCGCCGGGGGCTTCCATTCATCATGGGTGGTGATGAACGACGCGGTATGGCTGCCCGAGGAAGAGCGCACAGTCGAAGGTTTCGCCGCGCATTGGGAAGAGATCAACGCCTTCACCAACCTCACCGCCCCGCAATCGGGCAGCGAGCAATCGGGCAATATCCTGAAAGCGATGCAGAAGGTCACCGGCGCAGGCCCAGCCAGCGCGCGAGGGTAAGACACAAGCTGTATTGACAAGCTAAGACACCGGCGTCATCCTCCTTTTAAATCAAGGGGGATGACCGGTGTATAGCGACGAAGACCTCAATTCCGCTGTGGCCGCAGGCGCGCTGAGCGCCGAATCGGCGGACAATTTCCGGGCTCACATGAGCCGGATGCGCCACCTGCCGCACGCCTCGGAAGAAGATTTCCGGCTGCTCAACAGCTTCAACGACATTTTCGTCAGCATCGGGATCGTGATCCTGCTGGTCGCGCT
>JANQTR010000043.1 GCA_030731635.1 Erythrobacter sp.
CACCGTGGCAAAGCCGGTGATCATGAAGGTTGCTGTTGCCACTAACGACCGTTGGGAAAGGCGGCTCATGCCGCATACTCCGTGGCCACTTGTGCAACCGCTGCCGAGCCGTGTGCCGACGCCAACGATAAGACCGGCAATGACAAGGTGGAGCGGCGCGGCAAAGCTGGCCTCAACCCCACCCGTCAGGCGGGCGACGATCAGCGCGCCCAAAGGCAGACCGATGATAAAGGCCCATGCTCCCGGACGCGGCATCGAACTGCTTGCGATTCCGAATGCGCGGGCGGCAATGCCAGACACCCCGGCAATCCGCCCCGCGCCCAGCAGCATCAAAGCTGCTGCCAAACCGATCAGCACGCCGCCCGCCAACCCCGCAACCGGAGCGGCGCCAGGAAAGCCCGGCAGGGTGGTGGCAAGAAGGCTCATACCGCGTTGACAGGGATCTTGAGGTAGGTGACCCCATTTTCATCCGCCGGCGGCATGTGGCCAGCGCGCATGTTGACCTGCACCGAAGGCAAGATCAGGCGCGGCATGTCCAGCGTTGCATCGCGGGCTTCGCGCATGGCGACAAATTCATCTTCGGTGATGCCGTCATGGGCGTGGATATTGCCTTCACGCTCTGCCGCGACAGTGGTCTCCCACACGTATTCGGTACGGCCCTTGGGCAGATAATCGTGACACATGAATAGCCGGGTTTCGGGCGGAAGCGACAGGATCCGCCGCAGCGAGCGGAACAAGGTGCGCGCGTCACCGCCGGGGAAATCGGCGCGGGCCGAACCGTAGTCGGGCATGAACATGGTATCACCCACGAATACCGCGTCGCCCACGGCATAGGCGATGCATGCCGGCGTATGACCGGGGACATGCATTACTTTCACCGGCAGGTTGCCAATGGTGAACGCATCGCCATCATGAAACAGCACGTCGAACTGCGACCCATCACGCGAAAATTCGGTCCCGGCGTTGAATAGTTGACCAAACACCTGCTGCACCGTCGTGATCGCAGCGCCAATCGCGATTTTCCCGCCCAGTTTCTCCTGAAGGTAAGGCGCGGCCGAGAAATGATCGGCGTGGGCATGGGTTTCAAGCAACCAAGTCACTTTCAGATTATGCGAATTGACGTAGTCAATTACCGCATCAGCTGAACGTGTAGAGGTACGGCCCGAATTGGGATCGAAATCGAGCACCGAGTCGATCACTGCCGCTTCCCTGGTCGCCGTATCATGGACAACGTATGTGACTGTGAAGGTCGCAGGATCGAAGAAGCTAGCGATTGCAGGGCGCAAAGCCGAGTCGCTCAGCGCGCGACGCACCTGATCAGCAGCAATTTGCAGCACGGAATCTACATTAGTCATGTCATTCACCCATTCATTATCATAAATCATGTATATGTATTGCAATGCTGGAGTCAAGTGTTATGAGGCTGTCATGGATGATCGCACAAGCATTGCCCCGCCCTGCGCAGGCCTCAGGATTGGAGACGTCGCCCCCGATTTCGAGGCGCGCAGCACCATTGGCCCGATCCGCCTGTCGGCTTATCGCGGGCGCTGGTTGATACTGTTCTCGCACCCGGCAGACTTTACCCCGGTGTGCACAACCGAATTCGTCGCGCTCGCCCGCGAAGCCGCCGCATTTGACGCGCGTGATTGCGCACTCATGGCGCTGTCGGTCGACAGCCTGTTTTCGCACTTTGCCTGGCTGCGCATGATCCGCGACCGGTTCAGCATCGAAGTGCGCTTTCCCATAGTCGAAGATCCGACACTGGTGATCGGCCGCGCGTTCGGAATGGTCTCGGCGCAGGACAATGACAGTGCCACGGTACGAACCACCTTCTTTGTTGACCCCAAGGGCGTGATTAGGGCGATGACCTGCTACCCTGCCAATCTTGGCCGGTCAGTGCCCGAAATGCTGCGCATTCTGGATGGGTTGCAAGCGATAGACGCGCATGGCGCGCTGGCACCGGCTAACTGGCAACAAGGCGATCCGCTGCTCAAAGCGCCAACCGATGATCTTGATGAAGTCTTCGCTGCTAGCGATGCAACCGGCTGGTTCCTGCGCGACATGGGCGGGGAGAACTGATGGTCGATGATGATCTGATCGAGGCGCTGAAAGCGTTAGCTCATCCGCTGCGCTGGCGCATCCTCAGCACGCTTGCGTCGGGCGAGCGCAACGTCGGCGAGATCGAGCAGGCGACGGGGATTGGGCAACCAGGCCTCTCGCAGCAGCTTGGCGTGCTGCGCAAGGCGGGGCTGGTCGATACCCGAAAGGAAGCCAAGCTGGTGTTTTATTCGTTGGCACACGCTGATCTGGCGCGCGTGACTGCCGCAATGGACGCTCTTGCTCCAACGGCCAGTCGGCAAGCCGTCCTACCGGAAGCGCATCGTACGCCGGCTCCCGGCGTCGCCAATTTCGCCCGCATGTCCTGACACGCGCCATGGTTCGGGAAAGGCGGGGCCACCTCCTGCAATGGCCCCGCCTCCCCTGCCTTAGAGCGTCCAGCGCGCGCCGAGGAAGAATGAACGCCCAATCGGGCTGACTGGATAGGCGCGTTCGGTGATGAACGGTCTGACGTTTGACAGGTTATTGACCCCGCCAAACACTTCAAGCCCCAGCTCGGTGAAGGTATAATTGGCCCCTACCGAATGCGTCCACGTCTCGCCCGTCAGACCCGCCGGGCCAAACTGCGTGTCGATCGTTTCAATCTCCACCCCACGAAGCGCTTGCTCACCGAGATAGGTGACCGTGTAATTGAGGTTAAAATCGCCAAAGCCATAGGTGGCGGTCGCGCGGCCAGACCATTCCGGACGCTGCAACTCGCCCAGCTCGGGATCAATCCGCGAAAGATCAGTCGGATCGAAGAAGAAATCGAGTCGATCAACCCAGGATGCTGTCGCGCTCACCCCCAACCGGTGCTCGCCGATTGTGGTGCGGTACGACACCGAAGCATCAAGCCCGGCGGTTTCAATCCCGACAAAGTTGATTGTCTGCAATGTCAGCGAATTGAACCCGAGGAACTGCGCCGAGGTGGAATCGCGGTTGCGAGTGAAGGAGTCGCAGAAATCATTGGGGAAGGTGGTGCTGTCATAGCAGTTGTCGACCACGTCCTGCGCTGCGACCGTACTGATCGCATCATCGATGGTGATATTATAGTAGTCCGCCGTGATCGCGAGCCCAGGAATGAACCGCGGTTGGAACACGACACCGACAGTGTAGGTGTCAGCAGTCTCCTCACGCAGATCCCGGTTGCCCGAAATCGTCCCAGCAAAGCGTGCGCTCAGCGGGTCGGAGAAACCCTCGGGAATGCCATCAGCGCGGCAATTGGTGATGCGGTTCTGGATGTTGGGATCGCCATTCGCCGTCAAACGGTCAATCTCGGTCTGGTCGCAGGGATCGAACGGGCGGAAGAACGCGGCCTGTGCAGGAGCAAATAGCTCCGAGATGTTGGGCGCCCGCACCGCACGCGAATAGGTGCCACGGAAGCGCACATCTTCGATCGGCGACCAGAAACCATTGATGGCGTAGGTGTAAACCGACCCGATTGTGCTGTAGCTGGAAAACCGCCCTGCGAGTTCAAGCCGAAGCTCCTCAATGAACGGTACCCCCTCGATCAGCGTCGTGCCCAATTCGCCGAAAATTTCGATCACATCATAACCGCCGCCTGAATTTTGCGCGAATTCATCGGGCGGCGTGGCAAGCGAAGTCTGCGAAAAGCCGAGATCACCGACGAAGTCGCCTGCATTCCCATCCACCGTCGTGACCGGCAGGATGCCGCGCACCAGCGGATCGAACTGTGAACGGCTGTTTTCATCGCGATATTCCGCCCCCAGTGCGAACTGGATGGCATCGTAAGGCAGGCCGAGAATATTGGTCTCACCCGACACAATCGCATAGGCTTGGAATTGTTCGGTGCGGAACCGGTTGGTGGTGGTTGTGGTGATGAAATCCACCGCTTGCTGGCTGATTGAAGGCAAGCCGCCAAGGATGTTTGCAGGCTGACATTGCCCCTGACCAGGCACGAAGGTCAGATAGCCAAATTCACCGGTCGGGATGCCGAACAAGGTGCTGGGCGACCGGACCGTTGGGTCAATCTCGCTGCGGCATACTGGGTTGCCGGCAGCGTCGCTGACAACGTCAATGGCGGCGAGGAAGCGATCATAGAGCACATTGTTGCGATTGATCGCTTCAAGGTCATTGCGGCCCCAGTTGGCCGACACCTCAAATTCGATCTCATCAGTCAGGTCACCCTTCACCCCACCGACAAACCTCCAGGTTTCAGAGATATTGGTATCAATGTTCGGGCCCAGATCGGTCGGATCACGGGTCACGAACAAACCGCCAGCGGCATCGGCAATCGGCTGCAAAATCGCCGGGATGAAGGGGTTGTCGGGCGCAATCGTCAGCAGATCGTAGAACGAGTTCTGGTTGGTGCCGAAAGTGGTTTCCTGACGGTAATATTTGCCTTCAAAGAATACATTGATGGTGTCACTGATGTCGTAATCGGTCAGCAGGTTGAATCCGAAGCGTTCGGTCTTCGGGATCAGGAATCCGTTGTTGTCGAAGATTACCGCCTCTCCGCCGAACGAATTGAAGTTGCTGGCGATCTGGCCGTCATCTTCAATCACGCTCACACCATTGGGGCCAACGATGTAGCACCCGCCGAGCGCGCCGAAACCATTGTAATCGAACAACCCGTTGAACCCGGTGAAGCTTTGCGTGCAATCGCTGCGCCCATCATTGTCGATATCGGAGAACGGATCGGCAAAGTCGGCAGGGATCACGATCCCCCCTGCCGAGGTGATTTGGAACTGGTATTGCGAACCGATCGCCCGGGTCGGGGCGGCCAGTGCACGGTCGATCAGCGCCTGTTCGGCAGCAGTGGGCGTGGTTCCGGTCGGGAAAATCGCGTTAAATCGCGCGCTCCCCGGCGTAGGGATGACAAACCCAAAGGGGAAAAAGCCATTGTCGAGGTTGAAGAAATTGTTAAAATTCGGCGTGCTCGACCCCAGGTCTCCACGTTGGAACCGTAGGGCCGGATTGGGGCCGTTGCTGGCGATGTTCCCATCGCGGAACTGCGCTCGGTCGCCAAAGCGCAGGCCGTTGTCACGGTTGTATTCGCCCACCAGCGTCACATTCCCGCGCCCATCGGCAAAATTCTTGCCCAGCTTGACATAGCTATCGAGATTAAACCCGTCGCCGCGTTCGGAAATTCCCCCGGTCAGCCCCAATTCAATCCCGTCAAAGTCACGGTCGAGCACGAAGTTTACCACCCCGGTGACCGCGTCGGCACCATAAATGGCCGATGCCCCGCCGGTCAGGACTTCGACTTCCTTGATCAGTGACGAGGGGATCGAATTGATATCGACCACCGACGTTTCAGCAACACCAGCCACATGCCGCCGGCCATTGACCAGCACCAGCGTGCGGTTGGCACCAAGCCCGCGCAGGTTGAGCGTGGCGGTTCCCACCGCACCGCCTGAATCGTTCTCGCCGGGGGCAACAGATTGCGCCGACGAGATCGAAGCCGAAAGCGCAGGAATTGTGCGCAGCGCCTCAACCACGTCCTGTTCTCCGCGGAACTCTTCGGCGGTGATGGTTACGATCGGAGAGGGAGAACCGAGGTTCGGATCGCGCCGCAAACGCGAGCCGGTGACAAGAATCGACTCCTCAGGATCGGCGGCAGAATTCGCCGCTTCACTGGCGACCGCGACTTCGGCCACCTGAGCCGATACCGATGCGGGAAACGCCAAAAGTGCCATGCCCGAAAGCAGAGTAGTTGAAAGTAGTGCCTGACGGCCGGAAACCTTGTGTGCGATGATCATTCTTGCCCCCGAATAGCTGGGTAAAGTTGATCCTCCCCTGTCCTCGTCGGCGAACTGGCGTCGTTCGGCGCACCAGTCTCCCCGGTTCGTGCAAGCCATCCCTTGCTGCCGCACTACTACGATTGTGATGGGGGCGTCGCGAAATGATCTCTATGCGCCATTTGACTTATGTGTCATTTTTGCATTGCGATATCGCACGTTCACGCAATTAAATTGAATTTATGCGCTATTTCGGCGGATTAGTCAGATACTTGGCGCAAGCCGAGCCTGTTTCGCCACTTAAGCGCTGAACATCTGGATTAACTTGCCGCATCAAACCGGCTTGGCAGCGCGAAAGATTTACTCTCCGGCGAGTGCCGTTCGCAGCCGACGGCGGATCAACCATGGCTCAAGCCACCGTCCGACCAGATAGATTGCGAAGAAAAGGCCCGCCAGCACATAGGCGCGCGTCGGCGAGTGGCGACCTTCGTCCTTCTTCTTGTCTTTTTTCTTGTTAGGATCCTCTGGCGGCGGCGCTCCGAGGAATTCGTCCACCGGATTAAGCTTAGGCACCGGTTTGGCTTTGTCTTTGTCCTCGTCCTTTGCTTTCGCGGTGGCCTCTGTCGCTGCGACGTCTGTTTTTTCCCAGGCGTTGATCGTCACTGCCAGCTGGGCAAAAGCGAGAAAAAGCAAGGGCGCAAGGAAGCACAGAAGTAGCGCGGTGCTCGACAGATCATACCGCATTACGGCGCTCTGCCCGCGCTGTTCAACCTGCAACCTTCCGCGTGTAAACGTGGCCAGTTTGTCCTGCGCACCCGGATTGCGTTTCGCATAGGTCAACGTATCGCCGTCCACCCCATAGGTAGTGCCGGCGGTCTGGAACAGCGGGTCGATCCGGGAGAAAGCCTCATCGGCGGACAGTGGGGGATCAAGCCGCAACTCTCCGCGGGTTCGCCAGATAAAATCAATCAAAGGCAACTTCATGAAACGCGCAGGATATCCAACTGCCGGGCTTGCCGATCGCGCCCAAGGGCTATCTTGATCATTGACCGCCGTCCCTGCCGGACCACTCACTCAGCTGGTTCCAACTGCGGAGGCTGCGTGCCGCCTCCCAGCCTTCTGGCGACTGCGGCCTTGGCCGATTTATAACCTTCAACAAACGGATAAACCATGGTTTCGCCAATATCCATCCGGCGACCACCTTCCATTCCCAGCAGTTCCGCCTCGCCATCAACGCATGTTCCGAAAATGCGGTCCCAGATGATCCACGTGCCCGAATAATTGCTGCGAGTGGCTTCGTAATCGCGCGAATGGTGAACACTGTGGTGTTCAGTCGTGTTGAAGATGAACCGCCACCATGCAGGCGTATTGAAGCGGACATTAATGTGCTGATAGGTCCCCACTGCCATTCCGATCGCACCTGCCAGCAGGAAGGCTCGTGGCAAGAAGTCGAAGAACCCGCCGATCCCCAGACCGATCAGGAATAGCTCCACCGGGTTGCCGACCGCGCCCTTGTTGATGTTGAGTTGGGTAATGTAGTGGTGCGGCGCATGGGTTAGCCACAGCGGGTACCAATTGTGCATCCCGCGATGCATCCAATATTGCCCAAAGTCGAAGATCATCGAAATCAACAGCGCCTGCACAAGCAGCGGCAGATCCGTAAACCAGGCGAATTTGTCCCAATCGAACGCGCCCTGCACGGCTTCGACCATCGCACCGTCACCGATGTAGGAATCGGCCATGCGCAAGATCGTGTAACCAAGCCCGACATAGAATACGTCGGTGGCAAATTCCTTCCACGTCAACTGCCAGCTGCGGTAACGCGGGTTCACCCATTCGAGCCCAAGCAGGAAGACCTTGAAACCGAGGCCGACAGCGATCCCGATCGAGGCGAGTGCCCATTCATTAGGCGCATAATACCAGAACGCCAGCAACCCAAACAACACGGCGGGCTGGAAGTAAGTGAAGAACATCTGCTTGATCGGACCGCCTTCGACCCGGCCGATATTTTCCCAACCGACGGTGACCGGCGATTCAGCCCCGATGATCCGCTTGCCCACCTGTACTCCGGACATTGTGCACTCCAATCAAGCGTTCAAGTCTACTGCCATACTTGCCTCAACACTGAGGCATGATCCCGCACGACATCCCCCCGTCCGGTTTCGTTTTTCACCCTTGGCTACCGATCTATGCGGCCAACATCGGCGATTTCCTGCTCTTTTCGCACCAAGCAAAGATGCCTCGACACGTACCGCGTGGTCAATCGGGTCGACCGTCAAAAAAGCGTCAATTCGTATCGCCCATCACGGCTTTCAGGCGGGCGGCCACGAGGCCAAGCAAAGCTTTCGCAAGGATTGCCTGCCGCGATATCTTCCCCAAAATACCCGAGGAAGTGGCCAAATGACGTAGGCCAGCGCACCCCGCTGTAATGCCTGTCAAATTCAGTCTGTAAGGTAACGCACGGCAATCGCGGTTGCAGCTGCTCGGGTTTCCACGCCCAGTTTCCTGAACACCTGTTCGAGGTGCTTGTTCACTGTGCGCGGACTGATGCCGAGGATCTCGCTGATCGTGCGATTGGTTTTACCATAACTGACCCACAACAGCACTTCGGCTTCGCGCCGGGTCAGACCATTGTGTTTCTGAAGGCTTGCAATTTTGCCTTCCTCGCGCACTTCGGTGATCCGCATCAGAGTTTCGCCCGGACGATCGCTTTCCAACAGCGCGAGTTCGATCTCCAGCCCGCGCACCTCGATCCGGTTGGCCGCCAGTGACTGCGACGGATCGGAGAGCAATTGCCTTGCCGCCCCCATCAACGCGTCGGGAAGCGTGCCGCGATCTGGCGTCCACTCCGGGTCGATCGCCACGCATAGGGTTTCAACCTGCGGCGTACACCAGATCACCGTGCCATCCGGGCCGAGCGCCGCCAGACTGCGCCCTGCCAACCCCAGCGCAAGGCGCGAGCGATAGGATGTGCGCGCATTGGCGAGATGCACCCGAATGCGCGCCAGCAATTCATCAATCACAATTGGCTTTCGCACATAATCCACCCCGCCCGTGCCGAGCGCGGCGACAACATGTTCCGGCTCGTTCAGTCCGGTCATGAATATTACCGGGATATGCGCGGTCGCAGGGTCGCGTTTGATTGCACGGGTGGCCTCAAGCCCGCTGATGCCGGGCATGATCGCGTCCATCAGGATCAGATCGGGTGTCGCTTCGGCAAGCAACTTCAAGGTCGCCTCCCCGCTGCGGGCAATCAACACGGTCATGCCATCCGTTTCGAGCGTATCGACCAGAAACCGGAGCGAGTCCGGGTTATCGTCAACCACAAGGATGCAATCCTTCGCGTTCATCAGCCCGAACGCCCGTCCATCTGCGCCGCTTTTGCAAAGCTTGAAAGCGCACGCAGGTCAAAGCTGTCGAGCATGCCGCGCAACCGCTCAGCCACCGGCGCGGCATCGGGGCCGAGATGGGCGATCGCGTCGATTTCAGCCTCGATTGCGCGCACGTGACCAATCCGCACCAGCTTTTCGATCGCGCCGAAATGCGCCTTTGCCGGGCCTTGAAGCAGCGCCGGCAAGGACGCAGCAAAAGCGGCACGCGTAGCGCCATAACCCGGTGTGCGGTGTACCCATTCAAGCTCTAATTGGTCGCTGATCACATCCAGAAGAGCATCAAACTCGAACGGTTTCAGGACAAAGGCATCATGGGTAGGCGGGCCCTTGCCCTGCCCTGTTTCGGCCGGCTGCCCTGCATTTGCCGCCTCACCCGAAAGCATCACGATCCGCAAAGCAGGCCCATGCCGCCGCCGCAAAGTGCTGGCAATATCCCAGCCCGACTGACCGGGCAGGGATACATCCAGCAACACCATATCTGGCTGCACCTGCGCCGCCAAAGCCAAACCCGCCGTGCCGTCGCCAGCAGTTCGAACCTGAAAGCCGAGCGGTTCGAGCAGACCTGTTAGCAGCGCCAACTGCGCCGGATCATTATCGATCAGCACAACACGTCGCGCGCGCCCCGCAAAGCCAGTGATCGCGCCTGGTCCGCCTTCCTCAACCGGTGGTGTCAGCGGCTGCGATAACATCATCCGCACGGTAAAGCATGACCCAGCGCCCAGCGCGCTCTGGACCTCGATATCGCCACCCATGATCCGCACCAACGCCTGTGTGATGGCCAGCCCCAAGCCGATTCCTGGCCGCGCTTCGGCATCATCTGCGACGCGTTCGAACGGTTCAAAGATGCGCTCGGCTGCACTGGGCGCGATGCCAATGCCGGTGTCGATCACTGCAAAGGTAGCCAGTTCGTTACGATAGTGCACCTTCAGCGTCACCGAACCGGCGTCAGTGAATTTGATCGCGTTCGACAGCAGATTGATCAGCACCTGCCGCAGGCGTTTCTGATCGGCGCGCACAAATTCAGGCAGGCTTGGCGGGCAATCGAGCACCAACGCCAGATCGCGCGCCGAGGCTTGCAGTTCCAGCATCGCGATCAGCTGTTCGAGAAATGCACGCAGCCGGAACGTATCGCGGCGCAATTTCAATAAGCCGCTTTCGACCTGCGATATGTCGAGCAAGCCTTCGGTCAGATGCGACAAGTGTTCGCTGCTACGCCGGATCACCCGCGCAGCGCCAAGCGCGCCTCGCCCATCATTGCGTTCAAGCAATTGGGCATAGCCATAGATTGCATTTAATGGTGCGCGAATTTCGTGGCTGACGCTGGCCAGGAACCGCGTTTTGGCTTCGTTCGCTGCCACCGCCGCAGCCTGTATGCTCTGCTGCGCGGCAAATGCTTCCTGCAACTGCGCCAGAGCCTGCGCGTCGGCTGGCTCGCCCGTCGCCTGCACAAGCGCAAACAAGCGGTCGAACGCGGCGGCGGTCACCGCCGTGCTCCAGCAATCAAGGCGCGGCGCAGGCGCATATCAAAGGCTCGCGATATAGGCGCGCCAGCCACCCAGATCGGTAATGTCGGCTGCACCATTGAGCGCGCGTGGTTCCGCAACGAAGCCCTTGACACTGCTGCCATCAGCGAGCGTGACAGTACCTATCGCAAGCGGCGCCGGGACTTCGGCAACAAAGCTGCCAAAACTGGCGAGATCGAGCTCATAAACCTCCAGCGCAATTTCGGCCCCATCGGTGCTGTGCACCAATGCCGGTTTGGGCGGGACGGAATCAGCCATCGCGTAAAGGCGATAATTCGGCGCGGTGGTGAAAGCACCCACGAAGGTGGCCCCGCGCGATGTCAGCTGCCAATGCAGCGGCATGCCTTCGAGATGCGCGCCGACGACAGCAAGTTTGATGGTGTCCATACGTTCTCCAAGATCAAGGGGGGGCAGCGCGGGCAAATTCGCCGCCGTCAGATAAGTTTGCGCCAGTGTCGCCAACGCGCGGTCGCTATGCGCAGGCCCAATCAGGGTGATCCCGAAGCCGGTGCCATTGTCACGCACACCCGCAGGCACCGCCAGCGCCGCCATATCGAGCAGGTTCACAAAATTGGTGTAGAGCCCCAGATTGCTGTTGAGCGCCACTGGCGCCTCAAGCAATTCGGCCACGCGGTAGGTAGTGCCGGTGGTGGGGAAGGCGAGCACGTCGATATCCTGCCACAACAAGTCGGCATGGCGTTTGATATCGGCAAGCCGGTAGATGCCGTTCCACAGATCGGTCGCCAGCATCTCAGCCCCCGGCGCAATCACCTCGCGCACCACCGGGTCAATCGCCAGCGGGTCGGCCTCCAGCAGCGGCGCAATCGCGGCGGTGCGTTCCGCTACCCACGGCCCGCCATATAGCAGCCGGGCAGCTTCGAGCAGCGGGGTGATGTCGATTTCGACCAGTTCGCCCTGCCCTGCCAGCACTTCGATCGCGCGGTCGTAAAGGTATTCAGCATGGGTATCACCGAGGAACACGCGTTGGTCGCGGCGCGGAACGCCGATCCGGCGGCCAGTGATCAATGCATCAGCCAGCGGGCGCGAAAAGGGATCTTCGGGGTCGAACGCTGCCAAAACCGCATCAACCGCCATGGCATCAACAAGCGCATCGGTGAACACCGTGATGCAATCGAGGGTGCGGCAGGCAGGCACCAACCCGCGCGTGCTCCACCGGCCCTTGGTGGGCTTCATCCCGATCAGATGATTGAAAGCGGCAGGGACGCGGCCTGAGCCGGCGGTGTCGGTACCAAGCGCGAAGGCTGCCAGACCAGCCGCCACGGCAATCGCCGAACCCGAACTTGATCCGCCGCTGACATAATCACGGTTATAGGCATTGCGCGGGATGCCATAGGGACTGCGCGTGCCGACCAGTCCGGTGGCGAATTGATCGAGGTTGGTCTTGCCGATGCAGATCGCGCCAGCAGCCTCCAGCCGCGCAATCACGGTGGCGGAGCGTTCGGGCTGATAGGCAAAGGACGGGCAGGCGGCGGTCGTCTCCAGCCCGGCGACATCGATATTGTCCTTGGCCGCATAGGGCACGCCAGCCAGCGGCAAATGTTCACCTGCTGCAATCCGTGCATCAATTGCGCGCGCGGCACTGCGCAAAGCCTCTGGCGCAGCGCGGCTAATCCAGACCTGCGGCTGATGCACGTCATAGGCCACAAGCCGCTCGAGCGTGTCTTCGATCACAGTCAGCGCGCTTGTCTGCCCGCTGTTCACGGCTGCTGCGATAACGGTAGCGCTGAGCCTGTCAAAACCTGCCATCAGTGCCTCCGCAATGCCAGCATCGGGGCGCCCGGTTGCAGCGCCTGATGTTCGGTGATGTAGAGCGCGGCGATGGTGCCGCTGGCGGGGGCTTCAAATGGGCATTCCATCTTCATCGCCTCGATCACTGCGATGGTATCGCCTTGGGTCACAGTGTCACCGGGGGCGACCAGCAGCTTCCATACGCTACCACCAAATGGGGCTTCGATCAGATCAGCGCCTTCCGGAACCTCGACCGCTTGCGCTTCGTCGCCGCCGGCATCGGCCGCCAGCAGATCACTCACCCGGTCAAACTCGCCCGAAGCCTGCCATGCGGCGCGTTCGGCATCGAAGGCCGCTTGCCGAGTGGCTTCGAATGCGGTGATGCTGGCAGCATTTTCGGCAAGGAAAGCGCGATAATCCGCGAGCCGGAATACGCTTTCCTCCACCCGGATCGCGCGGCGACCATGGGGGAAGTCGCGGCGCCATTCAGTCAGTTCATCGGCGGAAACCGGGAAGAACCGGATCTGATCGAAAAACCGCAGCAGCCACGGCTTCCCATCGACGAAGGCGCCTTCTTGTCGGTGCGTATTCCACACCTGAATGGTGCGCCCGAACAACTGGTAACCGCCCGGCCCCTCCATCCCATAAATGCACATATATGCCCCGCCAATCCCGACCACATTGGGCGGGGTCCAGGTGCGCGCGGGGTTGTATTTGGTGGTGACCAGCCGATGGCGCGGATCAACCGGGGTCGCAACCGGCGCGCCAAGATAGACATCGCCCAGCCCCAGCACGAGATAGCTGGCATCAAAGATCAGGCTCTCCACCGCCTCAGCGTCGGGCAGGCCGTTGATGCGGCGGATGAACTCGATATTGTCCGGGCACCACGGCGCATCATCACGCACGGCGCCAATGTATTTCTGGATCGTCTCGGTAATCGCCGGATCACGCCAGCTCAGCGGCAGGTGGACAATGCGCGAAGGGATCGCGAAATCATCAAGATCGCCCAGCGCTTCTTCCGCCGCCCGCAACGCCGCGAGCGCGCCGGGTTGATCGAGCACCGCACCGTCAAAATGCAGTTGCAATGACCGGATGCCGGGCGTGATGTCGATCACGCCGGGCAGCGCCATCGCCTCCAGCCCCTGCATCAGCGCATGAACGCGAATGCGAAGCTCAATATCGAGCGCGATCGGGCCATATTCGATCAGGATATTTCGGTCGCCTTGCTGGCGATAGGTCACGTGTGGGCGCTGGCCAGCGGCCGGGATCTCGGCAAGGATCGGCGACAGACTGGTGATCGCGCGAGCGGGCGTCGGCGCGGGCAGCGCGGTCAGAGGCGCGCGGTCGGCAGCCATGGCATCGGCAATAGTGACAGGCACAAACCGCACCCGGTCATCGGGGGCCAGCTGGCCAACCTTCCAGCGATCAGCCGCAATCACGGTGAAGGGGCAAACGAACCCGCCGAGCGAAGGCCCGTCCGGCCCCAGAATGATCGGCATGTCGCCGGTGAAATCGACCGCGCCGATTGCATAGGGATTGTCGTGGATATTCGACGGGTGCAGCCCCGCCTCGCCGCCATCGCGCCGTGCCCATTCGGGCTTTGGGCCGACCAGCCGCACCCCGGTGCGGTTCGAATTGTAGTGCACCTTCCACTGGGCTTCGAGGAAGCGGTCGATATCATCCGGTGTGAAGAAATCGGGCGCGCCGTGCGGGCCGTAAAGCACTCGCAGGTGCCATTCACGTGGCAAGTCGGGCAGCGTTGCCACGGCCCCGTCGGCCGCTGCGCTTGCTCCCAGATGCAGTACATCCCCCGCCACCAATCCGCGCGCTGCATGTCCACCGAACTGGCCGAGGGCAAAGGTGGCGGCGCTGCCGAGATAGGGCGTTACATCCAGCCCGCCGGCAAACAAGATATAGCCGCGCATCCCCCCGCCGCTCGCCCGTCCGAGCGCCAACGTTTGTCCAGCCGCGATATCAACAGCAACCCCGCGCGCAAGCCGTTCGCCATCCACCGTCGCACCGAAATCCGCGCCGGTCAGGCAGATGCGCGCTGGTGCCTCAAACAAAAGCGTGGGGCCGCTCGCGGTGATCTCCAGCCCGGTGGTGCCTTGGGCATTGCCAAGGATCAGGTTGCCCAGTCGGAAAGAGCGATCATCCATTGGCCCCGACGGGGGCACGCCCACATACCACAAACCCAACCGACCCGGCCAATCCTGTACCGAAGTCGCCGTGCCGCCCGATATCACCCGTACTGAACGCGGAACGTGAGTCACGCTTTCAAGCAGTCGGGTGGACACATCGCCGCTGGTGAAGCTTTCGTGCTGCACCACATCGCGCAGCCAGCGCAGATTGGTTTCGATCCCGTCAATCCGGCTGGCGTCCAGCGCCGTCAGCATCGCGGCAATCGCGCCTGCGCGGGTTGGCGCGTGGGTGATCAGCTTGGCCAGCATCGGATCGTAGAAAGCGCTGATCTCACTCCCCGCCATCACCCAGGTTTCGGCGCGGATATCGGCAGGGAAATGGACATTGGTGAGTGTGCCGGTGGTGGGGCGGTAATCGTGTGCAGGATCTTCGGCATAAAGCCGCACCTGCACCGCATGACCTTGCGGGGTCGGCGCTGGCCCATCCAGAAACGCGAAATCACCCGCCGCGCCCCGGATCATCCATTCGACCAGATCAATCCCCATCACCTCTTCGGTGACACCATGTTCGACCTGAAGGCGGGTGTTCATTTCGAGGAAAAAGAACGTCTCGCGTTCGGCATCGAACAGGAATTCGACCGTGCCTGCCGACAGATACCCCGCAGCTTCGCCCAGCCGCACCGCTGCCGCGATCAACTCAGCGCGCTTGGCATCCGTAAGGCACGGCGCAGGGGCTTCCTCAACCACCTTCTGATTGCGCCGCTGGAGCGAACAATCACGTTCCCCCAGCGCCGCAACGCGGCCCTGTCCGTCGCCAAAGATCTGGACTTCGATGTGCCGGGCACGCGCGATATAGCTTTCAAGGAAGACCCCGGCATCACCGAAACTAGCCTCACCCTGCCGCACGACCGCCGCAAAGCCTTCGCGCACGGACGCTTCGTCAGCGCAGATACGCATGCCAATCCCGCCGCCGCCTGCCGTGGCCTTAAGTATCACCGGATAGCCAATCCGCTCTGCTGCCGCGGCGGCCTCATCTTCGCCCGTCAGCAAGCCAGTGCCGGGCGCCAACGGCAGATCATGCGCCGCAGCCAGCGCGCGGGCGGAATGTTTGAGGCCAAAGGTGCGGATATTGTCGGGTGTCGGCCCGATAAAAGCGATGCCGGCGGCCGCACATTGCTCGGCGAACTCGGCATTCTCGGCAAGAAAGCCGTAGCCGGGATGAACGGCCCCAGCGCCTGTCGATTTGGCTGCCGCCAAAATAGCCTCGACGTTGAGATAGCTCTGCGCCGCCGGGCCTGCGCCGATGCAAACGGCTTCGTCCGCCGCACTCACATGGAGCGACCCTGCATCAGCTTCGGAATAGACCGCGACCGAGCGCAGCCCCATCCGTCGCAGTGTACGGATAATCCGGGTGGCAATCGCACCCCGGTTGGCGACTAGGACCGTATCAAAGCTCATGCGGCGATGATCATGCGAACCGGCGTCGGGTTGAAACCGTTGCAGGGGTTGTTGATCTGCGGGCAGTTTGACACGACCACGATCACGTCCATCTCAGCCCTCAAATCGACCGTCAGACCGGGCGCGGAAATGCCATCGACGATGCCGAGCGAACCGTCTTCTTCGACCGGCACATTCATGAAGAAATTGATGTTCGAGACGATGTCGCGCTTGCCCCGACCTTGGGTGAGGTTCGCTTCGAGGAAATTATCAACGCAGGCGTGCTGCGACTTGGTGTGATGACCATAACGCAGGGTATTGGATTCGCAGGAACAGGCCCCGCCGATCGTATCGTGATACTCGACCGCGCTACCGGCAATGGTCATCAACGGGTGGCCTTCATTGGACAACAGCACGCTGCCGGTGCGTAAAAACAGGTTGCCTTGGGCCGCAACCGTATCCTGCGCACTGTACCGCTCGGCATCATTGACAGCAGAATAAATAAGGAAATCAACCGCCTGATTGCCCTCGACATCAACGATCCGCAGCGTCTGGCCTGCGGCGACATGGTGCAGCCATGGCGCGCGCGCGGGGACGATTTCATCGTGGATTATTGCGCTAGAAAGGCCAGAAAGGGCCATGTCTTCGGTCATGTTATATATTGCCTTGGAACAGGTTAGCGGCGGTAGTAATCCTCGGTATTGAGGAAGGCGCGCTGCCCTTCAGGGGTGGCATTGCGCACGGGATCATCTTCTGGCGTGACAGGACCGCGCCATGCGGTCGCGCGCAAAGGCGTGCTGGCCCATCCATCGCGCGGATCCAAAACATGCGGGCAATTGGCGATCACCATGATCACATCCATCTCGCAGCGCAGCAGCACCGAACGGCGGGGCGCAAACGGGCCGATGTCCGGCAAGATCATCCCGTCGGGCGCGATCCGGGTGCCCTTGAACAGGTTTACGCAAGGGTGGACGTCGCGGCGAGTCAGCCCATGCTTGGCCGCGCCAAGGATCAACCGGTCGCGCCCATTGGGATAGGTGCCGGAATTCCTGCCCTCGCCATATTTGCGGGCGTTGCTGGCGGCATTGGACGCCCCGCAAAAGGTATCATGCGTGCCTGCCTCGTCTTCAAGGATGCTTGCCAGCACCCGTCCCATGTCAGACAGCAGCAGCTTGCCGGTGCCCAGATAGGCGTTCCATTGCACCTTGACCGTGTCGGCGACATTCAGCCGCTCGGTCGGCAGTTCGGCATTGAAGATGTTGAGGCTGGCACAGGCATCGCCGCCGGTATCGATCAGGCGCAACCGGGTGCCGCGCGCCAAGCGCCGCGAGGCATACCCACCGGGCGCAATGGTTTCTTCCCACAGCAAATCCCCCGCAACCACACCATCGGGCAAGTCGGCGGCGGCCGGGGGAAGAATGGGCATCGCCTCGACCCGCGTGCCGCCTTGGGCGCGGGCGTGGTCGCGCGCTGCCTTTGGATCGGCCAGACCCTGATTAGCCAAAACCTTATCAGAATGCGTCTGGCTCATTCCGCCGCCTCAAGGCCTTCGCCTGCCTCGGGCGCGTCCTGCTCGTGCAGCGGCGGCAACAGCGCAGTGGTGCTCACCAACTGCAATTGCTGCACACCCCGGATCGCGCGCAAGGCATCGCACAATTGCTTCAACCGCCCCGCCGGGCCTTGTACCAGCCGCACCTCAAGCGACTGATCCTGGTCCAGAAACACATGCTGCGAGGAGATCACTTCTTTCAGGTAATCGGATTGTGTTTCAGCCAGTTGCTGGCGGACCCGCCCGCCCCCGCCAGCATAGACAATGGTGATCGTGCCCGCGAGCATATCCTCTGGCCGGGTCAGCGCTTCGTGTTCGGCCAGCGCGTGGCGGATCAGTTCGGCGATCAATTGCGAGCGCGAGGGAAGCCCGCGTTCGTCGACCATCATGTCGAGTTGGCGGAACAGCTCTGCCGGCAGGCTCATGCTGAGGCGGGCGAGGCGGGAAGGCTCGGTCGTCATGGGTTATTCGTGTCCGTTATTATGATTCGCGTCAATCGTAATACCAGCTTCATCGACACTCTTGCGCAGCGCAAGGTCGTACACCACCGCCGCGCCGTAACGGTGGGGAGCGTGCGGATCGTGGCGGCGCTTGTCGAGCGTCAACACGCGGGTGCCGAGCGAAAAAGCCTCTTTGATATCGTGAGTTACCATGATGATCGTCAGCCCGTGTTCGCGCCACAGCCGGGTAATCAGGCCATGCATATCGGCGCGGATACCGGGATCGAGCGCGCCGAAGGGTTCATCCAGCAGCAGGATGCGGGGCCGCTTGATCAACGCCTGCGCGATAGCGAGCCGTTGCTGCATCCCGCCCGACATTTGCGCGGGGTAAAGGTGGAGGCTGTCCCCCAGCCCGACCGATGCGAGCATCGCCTCAGCCTCTCCAACAGCCGCGCGGCGCTGCGCCCCGAACAGCCGCGCGGTGAAGGGTGACTGTGCAAACTCCAGCCCAAGCAATGTGTTACCCAGCACAGTTAAATGCGGAAACACCGAATAGCGTTGAAACACCACCCCGCGATCCGGCCCGCATTCCGCCGGCAGCGGCGCGCCGTCGAGCGTTATTGTGCCGCGCGTCGGCCGTTCCTGCCCCAGGATCACGCGGAGCAGGCTGCTTTTGCCGGCCCCCGATGGGCCAATGATCGAGACGAACGAACCCTCTGCAATATCAAGAGAAATCCGTTCGAGAACGATCTTGTCGCCATATTCGACCCAAAGGTTTTTGAGGCTCAGCATCGCGGTCAATGCGCAGTCCCGTGCGCCCAGCCGAACAGGCGGCGGCTGCTTTGCGTAAGCGCGAAATCTATCACCACTGCCAGCACCGCGATCCACGCGACATAGGGCAGGATCACGTCCATCGCGAGGTAGCGGCGGACCAGGAAAATCCGGTACCCCAGCCCTACATCCGCTGCGATCGCCTCTGCCGAAATCAGGAACACCCAGGCCGGGCCAAGCGACAGGCGCAGCGCCTGAATGAGCCGCGGCATCGCTTGCGGCAGTGCGACACGCAACATCACGCCCCACGAATTTGCCCCTAAAGTCAGCGCCTTGACCACCTGTTCGCGCGGCAAGGCAGCGACGTGTCCGGCAACATCGCGGATCATGAACGGGGTCACCCCGACCACGATCAGCGCCACTTTGGCGGTCTCTCCTAATCCAAACACGATAAACAGGATCGGCAGCAAAGCGATGGGCGGGACCACGGCTATCGCGGTCACGAGGGGGCCTAGCGTGGCTCTAACCGGGGGCAAGACCCCCAAAACCAGCCCGACCAACAACGTCGAGATGGTCGCGATGCCCAATCCTACACCCAGCCGCCACAGGCTCGCCGCGGTATCGGCCCAGAACAGGTATTCGCCCGACAATGGGTCGGCCTCAAACACCAGCAACGCCATCGCTTGTGCCATCGCGCCCGGCAGCGGCAGGATTTTGTCAGCCGGGTTGGCCGCATGACGCGCGGCGGATGCAATAATGTAGGTAAGTCCCAGCACTGCCAGCGGCACCGCGCCGAGCAGGAATGCGGTTCCCCGCCCCGGCCTGCGGTTCACCCAGCGCACGGACTATAGCGCCCCGTCTGCCGCCATCTGCATGAAGGTCGGATCGAACCGCAAGGTGATGTTGTTCGTATCGCCCAGCGTCTTGCCACCCGGGAAGCTCATCCCCACCGCATCGGCAGAACGTGCGCCCTGCCCGAACAGGCCTTGGGCAAAGCTGAAATCACGCACACGGGTCATGGTGGTGACAAGGCTGCCTTCCGACATCGCCGCCACCGCCGCCTTGGCATCGGTGTAAAGGAAGGTGGTCGCGAGCTGTCCTTCGAACGCTTCAGGCGTCGTCCCTGCCAGCTTGGCCATGGCCGCACGCGCCGCGGCGCCTTCGGCGTCCTGTCGCGCCATCAGGGTCATCGTTTCGTACCAGATCCCTGCCAGCGCCTTGCCCAGGTTGGGATTGGCTTTGAGCGTCGCGGTATCGACCACCAAAAGATCAAGGATCTCACCCGGAATATCGGCAGAGGTGAAAACGGCTTTCGTCCCTGCCACGCCCTTCATGGTGGTAACCTGCGGGTTCCACGCGACGGCGGCGGTGACATCAGGCGAGGCAAAGGCCGCGGCGATATCGGCATCAGAGGTATTGACCGTTTTCACATCGGTCAGCTTCATGCCCGAAGTTTCCAGCGCGCGGGCGAGCAGGTAGTGCGAAACCGACAGTTCGGCCAGATACACCTGCCGCCCCTTGATGCCCGCCACGCCGTCCGCGCCTTTCAGCAGCACGGCGTCATTGCCGTTGGAATAATCGCCCAGGATGATGGCAGAGGTATCTTTGCCGCCCGCTGCCGGGATGGTCAGCGCATCCATGTTGGCAACCGTCACCCCGTCCAGCTTGCCGGCGGTGTATTGGTTGACGCTTTCAATGTAGTCATTGACCTGCACGAACTTGATCGTGATCCCGTACTTGTCGCCCCATTTCTTCACGATCCCTGCCTGCTCGGCATAGGGCCACGGCATCCATCCGGCATAGATTGACCAGCCGACGGCGAATTCGGTTTTCGGCTTGGCTGCCTCGTCCTCGGCCGGGGTGCAGGCTGCCACCGCGAGCGCGCAGGCGATGAGGAGAAAGCCGGCTGCGCGGCGAAGTTGATGGAGCATGATTCGAAGATTCCTTTCGCAAGCGCAGCATCCCCCGATCGGCCGGGTTTGTCTATGGGGAATTATTACGATTGCGAAGAAATGTAATATGCGCAACCTTGACGCTATTCTGGCCGAAGCTGCGCGCCTTTGCGTCGCCTCGCGCCCAGCACGATACAGAAAGGAATGCGATGGCCCGTCACATGGCTCGCCTCTTGGCAACCCGCCCTCTCTCGCTGATCATGACAACCGCCTTGCTGGCGTCCTGCGCGGCAGAAGAACCGCCGCCGCCCGCCGAAGTCACCGCCCCTGACCTCACCGAAAACGCACTCAAAGTCCCCGGCTTTGCCGATTTCATTGCGGTGGACGGTGATACCGCGTGGGTCACCAATGATGGCCGGGTCGAACAATGGAGCACGACCGAAAAGCTCGCCAGCCTCGCCGTGCCGCGCCCATGCGGGACGATGGCGATTGCCGAAGGTTCGCTGTGGGTCGCCAATTGCAAGGGCGGCGAAGTGTGGCGCGTGAACCTGAAAACCGCCGCGCTAGAAGCCAAGGTTGCCACCGGCCTCGCCAATCCCAAGGGCGAAACCAACGTGGTCGCAGGCGCGGGATCGGTCTGGGTGGCGAGCGATCCGGCCGGCAAGGTCGCGCGGATTGATCCGGCCACCAACGCCGTGACCGCGACCATCACCGTTGCGCCAGAGACGTGGTATCTCGCCTTTGGATTTGATGCGATCTGGGCGGTCAGCAGCGAAGGCAAGGTTCTGCAAAAGATTGATCCTGCCACCAACACCGTCGTCGGCACGACCGCGCTGGGCGATACGCCGGGCTTCCTTGCGGCAGGAGAAGGCGCAGTGTGGGTGCAGGAACAGGGCGATGGCACCGTGGCCAAAGTTGATCCGGCGGCGCTCAGCGTTACGGGCCGCACCAAGGTAGGCGACAACCTCAAATGGGGCGATATTGATGCCGCTGGCGGCGCAGTGTGGTTGCGCACCACGGATGATCAGACGCTGGTGGTGATTGATCCCGCCACCCTCGCAATCCGGGCGCGGATGGGCGATGCGGTGGGCAGCGGCGCGCTGCGCTGGACGCCGAAAGGCGTGTGGACATCGGCGCACGACAACCAGACGCTATCCTGGTGGAGCGCGCCCGCCGCGCCCTGATCCACGCTGGTGCAAATGCCGAAGCGCGCGGGTGTGGCCCGCGCGCTTCTTTTTTGCTTCGTTATGCGCCCCCGTAAGGGCTCTTGTGTCCTAGAACTTGTAACCCAGCTCTACCCCGAACCGCTGCAAGCCGCCGGGCGAGATGAACGATCCGCCAAACTCCACCGCGGTGATGACTTCGTTGAGGTAGCGTTCATTGAACAGGTTTTCGGCAAAGGCGGTGACTGACCAGGTTTCCCCTTCCAGCCCGACCCGCATATCGACCACGCCGAATGCATCGCGGCGCGCAGTCGAATAGTCGGCATCGCCCACAAACGCGGGCAGTGCCAGCGCCGATCCGGGCAGCAAGCCGCTGAACAGCGTCGGGTTGGTATCATCCTGCAAGGTGTGGAACGATGTCGGCCCGGTGATGCGGTAATCGGCGCGGGTGATGAAATCGATCGTGTCTGACACGGGCAGATCAAACTGCGTGCCAAGGTTGATGGTGTAATCGGCGGTATAGGGCGACTTGTTGCCGACCGTCACCGGGCGTGAGGCATTGGCCTTGATCTCGCTTTCCGTGACGTTGGCTGAACCGAACACCTTCCAGCCATCAAGGATCTTGGCCGTCAGGTTCAATTCCCCGCCATAGATTTCAACTTCGTCGATGTTTGACACCACGCGCAGCAGGCCAAACCCGCCGACGAAGAATTCGAAGAACTGCATATCGTCGATCGTGGTGTAATAGCCCGCCAGATCAAAGGTAACCGTGCCGTTCAGCAGGCTACCCTTAACCCCGGCTTCAAACGCGCTCGACACTTCCTTGCGGTACTGGTCTTCGATCAGCACGTTGGTGCCGATGAACTGGTTGAACGCCTGATCAACAATCGCGGCAGAACCCTGATTGTTGAAGCCGCCAGACTTAAATCCGATGCCCCAGTTGCCATACAGGTTGATGTCATCGCTCAGTTCATATCGCAGCGAAATCTTGGGCTGGAACTGGCGGAAGGTCTGCGCTTGATCAGCAATCGGTTGCACCACGCCGCCCACGACCTGCTGGCCGGGGTTGATCGGGCCGCCAGTGATCGGATCGAACACAGCGGGCACAAGACTGCTGACACTGCGATCTTCGATGTCGTAGCGTCCAGCCAGGCTTACCGCGAAACGATCCGACAGGTCTGCATCGACCGACGCGAACAGCGCATAAACGTCGGTCGTAAACGCGTCATTGTAAAGCTGCGTGGTCGGGTTGTCCGATCCCGGTGCATTGAACAGCTGACGGGTCACGCCAAGGCCAAGGTCCGCGCCAAGGCTCACCCCAACTTCGCGGTTGATGTGGAGGTAATAGGCACCAAGCTGCCAGCTAACATCGCCATCCCCGTTCGAGGCAAGCCGGACTTCGGAGCTGAAATCGCTTTGTTCGCGGATCTGGTACTGGGTGCCGTCACAGGTGGTCGGG
>JANQTR010000044.1 GCA_030731635.1 Erythrobacter sp.
CGCGAATCCGTGCGGCAAACACCTCGTCATCCAGCGCTTTCCAGCCTTCATCGATGAGGATCATGGTCGGCTGACCATCAAGCCGTTCATCAATGCGGTGGAACAGGTACATCATGGTCGGCGTGCGCAGCCGCGGATTTTCGAGCAGCGCCGTCATGTCAAAGCCGAGCACGCGTTCCGACAGGTCAAGCCGGTCGCGGTCATTGTCGAACAGCCACGCGTGCTCGCCGCCGTCGCCCGAGGGGCTGCCGATCCAAGCCGCCAGCCGATCCGCCAGATCGCCCGGCTGGGGCCGCCGCGCACCGGCGAGCAGTTCCTTGAAATGCCTGAGCCGCCGCAGTGACGGATCATTGCCATAGGTCGCATCGACCGCGGCGCTGATGGTCGAATATTCCTCCGGCCCCTGCGCATTCAGCAGCACGGCAAGCCAATCACGCAGGAAGGCGCGGTTAGCCGGGCTATCAGGCAGGCTCAGCGGGTTGAACCCGGTCGGATCGCCCGGCGCAATGCGGCTGTAACGCCCGCCGATCCCGCGAATGAACAGCTCCGCCCCGCGATCCTTATCGAACAAAATCGTGCGCGGTTTGAACTTCTGTGCCTGCGCGGCGAGGAAGTTCATCACCACGGTCTTGCCCGAACCGCTCGGCCCGATGACGCTGAAATTGCCCAGGTCGCCGTGGTGGAAATTGAAGAAGAACGGCGTCGCGCTGGTGGTTTCCAGCAGGGTGACCGCATCGCCCCAGTGGTTGCCGCTCGCCTGTCCCAGCGCGAACCCGTGGAAAGACCCGAAGCCCGCCATATTGGCAGAGGATATCAGCGCGCGGCGCACAATATATTCCTCGTTCCCCGGAAACTGCGCCCAGAACGCGGGTTCGAGATTGGTATCTTCGCGCACCGCAATCGCGCCGGTATCAGCCAGCGCGGCAGCACAGGACGCCATCGCATCATCAAGCCGGGCCAGATCACGTTCGCGCACCAGCACGGTCAGGTGATGATCGCCAAAACCCACCGCGCCATTGCCCAGCGCATCACGCGCAGACATCATGTCGGCGCGTTCGGCAGCGGCTTCTTCGTCGACCGAACGCGAGCGGCGCAGGGCGAGGTCGATCCGCTCTTTCGCGGTCGTACGTTCGTTGGGGGCGTAGCTTTCGGACACCACCATTTCGAACGGCAGGCGCAGCAGATTGTCGAGCAGTCCGGGCGAGGTCGCCTCAGGATAGTCTTTCAGCCCGAGGATCGCGGCGAAATCGGGCGCGGCGCTGCCCCGCAGCTCCATCGCATCAAGGCCAAAACTGGCGCGGCGATAAGGCAGCATGTGGCCAATGTCGGTTTCCGGCGCAGGACGGCGTACGGGGCGCATTTCGCCGTTGAACAGGGCCGACAGCAGTTCGAGCATTTCCGAATTGGTGCCGCCTTCACTGCTGGTCGGCGACTGGTAATCGCCCAGCACCGCGGCGCCGTAATTCTGGAGCGAGGCGACCAGCCCGGTGATCGCGGCTTTCAGGCTGCGAATATCCTTGGGATCAGCCTCAGGCTCGTCATTCCCCTGCCGCGAAAAGAACTTGGAGATGCGTTCGGGCAACCCCGTCTTGCCGCGCGCGGGGCGGCGGATCAGGGTGACGAACTGATCATTGATGAACAGCGATCCGCCCGCCAGCCGCTGTTTCCAGCGCGCATCAATATGGCGCGACAGGGCATCGGGGAACTCGGCGTCCAGCTCCACTTCCACCCGGCGGCGGATGACGTGGTGATACATCACGAACCGCGCATCGAGCGTTGACCGCAGCATCACCTCACGCGTGGCGGCGTGGGCGTTCAGCGCGTCGGAATCCTCGGTTTCGAACAGCAGGCCCGGCACCTGAATCGCGCTCATCACCGATCCATCGCGCAGCAGCACGGTGTTTTCGTCCACCAGCCGCGCATAGGGCAGCCGGTCGCCGACGCGCGCTTCCTTGGCGCTCCACGCGGCGGCTCCGATCCACTTCACCATCAGGCGGCGTCCTTAAGGCGCATAGGAATTGCATCCCCAGCGTTTGAAATTGGGCACGCGCGGGCATTTGCTGACCTTGGTGATCCACAGGTCAAAAATGCGTGGTTCGCGCAGCGAAGCGAAGTAGCCGATCACGTGCATCACGATCGGCACCGGAATGATCCAGAAGCTTTTGATCACGAGGAACGCAATCGTCGTCACCATCAGATTGATGATGAAGAAATTCATCGTCACGCCCGCAAACATCTGCGGGCGGGTGAGCGCGCGGTGCACCGGCTGGCGGACAAGCTCGCTCATACGCGCTCTAACCCGCTGCCGACTGGATGCCGGCAACGATGGTGGTCGCGCCGAACAGGATGAAGACGCCGATGATCACCGTCGCGCCGAACCGCCAGTTCATCCGGCCGGTCAGCATCATGAAACCAATCGCCGCCACCGCCATCACAGCAACGGTGGTGGCTACCGTGCCGAGCAGCGTGCCCTGCAACCACAACAGCGCGGAATTGATCGGGCCGGAACCGGCAGGATCGGCCCCTTGCGCAAAAGCAGCGCTGGGCGTGAGCGCCAAGCCGACCATGGCGGCAATTCGTGCAGGCAAACTAGACAGCGACATCATTCTCTTTTCCAAATTCTTAAATCCTGACGAGCGCCCGGCGGTCATTGGGCTACCGGGCGCGAATGGTTGGCGAGCCGCCCCATAATGGCGGCAACATATTGCTGTGTCTCGCGGATATTGGGAATGCCGCCGGCGCGCTCAACCCGCCCCGGCCCGGCATTATAGGCGGCGAGCGCCTTTTCCAGATTGCCGCCAAACCGGTCGAGCTGTTCGCGCAAGTACCGCGCCCCGCCTTCCAGGTTCTGGAACGGATCGCTGGAATCCACCCCGAGATAGCGCGCCGTGCCCGGCATCAATTGCGCCAGACCCCGCGCGCCAACCGGCGAAACCGCATTTTCGCGCCAGCGGCTTTCCTGCCACACCAGCGCTTCGAGCAGGCTGGGGCTGAGGTCGAACCGCTGGCTGAGTTCCTGAATCTTGGCGGCGTAACGCAGCGGCACCCCGGCAGCATTGCGCGCCGGATCAACGATTGCGCTGTTGGGAAAGGTCAGGCCCTCCACATCAAACGGTGCTGCGATAGTCTGGGCCGCGGCCGAATCCTGCACAGCGGGCAAGCCAGCCAACGGCCCGGTCACCCAGCGCGCACCATCAGCGCCCAGTTCAAGCACGTCTGCCCGCGCCCCGGTAGCGAGGCTGACCAGCACGGCAGCAATCATGACGCGGCAGGCCGCGGCGAGAATCATGTCTCAGCCCTCCAGAATGCCCCCTTTGTCTATCCTAAATGACAGACAGGTGACAGCTTTGTGCGCAAACCCGCACGCGCGGGCCTCAGCCGGCCCAGTCCCACACAGCAAAACGGGCGGACTGCCCCTGTGACAGCCCGCCCGAATGCGGCGTGGGAGCGACCCGGGGGGCCGCGCAGCAGCGCTATCGTTCAATCGCGATAGGTCAGCTGTCCTGTCGGCCCAACCGGACGAAATTCCCCGCGGTCAAGCATCTTGATCGCCTTGCGCGCCAGCCGCCGCGAATCGGTGACGGTGCCATCGGCGGTGTCGAGCTCGATCACTTGATGGCAATTCAGCGCGGCTTCAAACGCGGTGCGGGCCTTGGCCTCATCGCCCATGTGGGCATAGGCAATGCCGAGATTGATCAGCACGGCCGCATCATGCGGATCAGCGGCGCTGGCTTTTTCCAGCACGGCCAGCGCCTGTTCACCGCGCCCTGCGGCCAGCGGCTGTGCAGCGAGTTCGCTGACGCCAGCAGGTGACTGCATATGGACGACAGCCGGCTGTGCCAGCGGCGTGGCGGCGATCAGCGCAAGTGCGAAGGCAGTGACGGACATGGGCAAGCTCCCTTTTTCTCTAAGGCAGCATAGTGACCCAGCTTTCACCCAGATGCAACAAATCTGAAACATTGTCTTTTAATTGCAATATGAGGATTTAAGCATCTGATTTGGCATATTTCTTTTATGACAATTTGAAGTCATAATCGAAACTGGCGCAAACTAATTTTGGTCATATTTGTCATTCTTCAGTCATATTACGCCAATTGCCACACAGCTGTCATGCTGCAAGAATTCTGTCACTTACCACCCCTAGCGATCCCTCAGCGCTTGAAGATCGGCGCGTGATTTTTCCGATTCTCGGCTTTTTAGGGGACCGCTCGCTGTGAAAAATATTCAACGCACTCTCGTTCTGGGTTGCAGTCTGCTGGCATTGGCAGGTTGCGGCGCTGATGAAATCGTTTCGCCCGGCACCAGCGGCGACATTATCATCAACAACCCGCCGCCCTCACCGACGCCGACCCCGACGCCCACGCCGACTCAGGCCCTGGTGACACCGGCAGCAGGCTGCCCGACCATCAATTCGACCGGAGGCCTGACCGATTCGAGCACGATCAGCGGCCCCACCGGGACGTGGCGCGTTTGCACCTTGCCCGCCACTTTCAACCAGAGCGACACGCTGCCCTACATCCCCGGGCTGCTTTACGCGCTCGGCGGCCAGACCTTCGTCGGCACCGATCAGGGCTTTTCCAGCACCAACACGGCGGTGACCCTGACGGTCGAGCCGGGTGTGATTGTGTTTGCACAAGGCAGTTCGGCGCTGGTCGTCAACCGCGGCAACCGCCTTGCCGCCAATGGCACCGCTGCGCGCCCGATCGTGTGGACCAGCCGGGACAACGTCATCGGCGTAGCCACTGACAACAGCCAGCAGCAGTGGGGCGGGATTGTTCTGCTCGGCCGGGCGCGCGTTTCGGATTGCTCGACGGGCGGCGTCAACACCGACAACACCTTCTCGCAAAACCCGACCTGCCAGCAGAACCTTGAAGGTGCGGCGACCACCATTCCTTATGGCGGTGCGAATGACGCCGACAGTTCGGGCTCGTTCACCTTCAACCAGATCCGGTTCTCAGGTTTTGAACTGGCACCGGGCAACGAACTGCAGTCGCTGACCACCGGCGGCATTGGTTCGGGCACCACGATCACCAACCTGCAGTCGTTCAACAGCTCGGACGATGGTGTCGAATTCTTCGGCGGCACCGTGCGTATCCGCAATCTGGCAGTGATCGGCGCCTCGGACGATTCGCTTGATGTCGACACCGGTTCGCAGGCTGACCTCGACACGGTTATCGTGGTTCAGCGCGCCAGCACCGGCGATGCCAACATCGAGCTCGATTCGCCCAACGGCGTTTCGACCCCGATCGTCGCCCGTCCGCAGACCCGTCTGCAGGTGAACAACTTCACCTTCGTGGAACGGTCCTCGGTCTCGGCCCAGATGGTCCGCGCACGCGGCGGTGCGGGCCTCAGCCTCACCAACGGTGTTATGGACAAGATCGATAGCGATGCCACCTTCTGCTTCCGTATCGATGAGCAGGAAACGCTCGACGCATTGATCGGGATCGATTCGGTTGTATGTGACGGCAGCACCAATCGCCAGGCCCGCGGCGATCGTGGTTCGGGTGCCAACAACACCACCGATGCCGAAGTCCTGGCGGGCGTTACCGCCGGCACCAACGTCAACCTCGCCTTCGCCATCACGCTTACGGGCACTGTGGTGAACGGCATGGGTGAAACCGGCGTGACCACGTTTGATGCGACCGGTCGTTCAAGCTTCTTCGCTCCGGCCCGTACTTTCGTCGGCGCGATCCAGAACACTGCGGCTCTGACCACGATTTTCGGAAGCTGGACCTGCAACTCGTCGACGATGGATTTCGGTAGCACGAACGGTGCCTGCACCACGCTGCCGGTCTACACCTGATCGAGCCTTCCGCATTGAGGGGGGGCGCCGCTATTTGCGTGCGCCTCCCCTTTTCTATCTATCTGGTCAACGGTGGCCGGAATTGTTCAGAGGCCTATTCATGAAAACGTCTAGGATTGCATCGACTGGCACGCGTCTGGCAGGGTTGCTGCTACTTACCTCGTCGCTCGTCTTTCCCAGTGTCGCATACGCCCAGCAGGCCGAAGATGACGCGGCTCAGCAGCCCCAAGAGGAACTGCTCGCAGACGAGGCAGCCACCCCCGAAGACGACCAGGCGGATAATCCGGACGTGTCGGTTCCGGGCGGCGGGATCATCGTGACCGGGCGGCGCGGCCGCAATCCTGAACGCGCCTCGACTCAAGTGCTCAACGTCTTGTCGGAAGCCGACATCGCGCGCACCGGCGAAAGCGACATTGCTGGCGCATTGGGCCGCGTCAGCGGGCTGTCGCTGGTTGGCAATGGTCGCGTGTTCGTGCGCGGGCTTGGCGACCGCTATTCGCTCGCGCTGCTCAACGGCCTGCCGCTGCCCAGCCCCGAACCGCTGAGCCGCGTCGTTCCGCTCGACATCTTCCCGACCAGCGTGATCGCATCGTCGCTGGTGCAGAAAACCTATTCGGCCAACTTCCCGGGCGAATTCGGCGGCGGGG
>JANQTR010000045.1 GCA_030731635.1 Erythrobacter sp.
GATGATCAGAACTTCATCGCTCCGGGGCCGTCGGCATGGCGGATCCAGATTGGTGCGCGCTACGAATTCTAATTCGGCGCTCGTCTGACAAAACACGAAAGGGCGGCCCGGCAACGGGTCGCCCTTTTGCTTTGCGAGTGGCGGGCGTGGTTGCGGGCGTTCGTGACGGTAGCGGGAGCGCTGCGTGACGGTGCGCCGCGCGCGATCAGCCGCGTGCGCTGGCTCGGCTGTTTGGCTGATCCGGGCTCGCTGCTGAGGCATCTCCGATGGTGAGCAGCGTCTGCGCCAGTGCGGTGCGCCGGGCCGGGCTGGCGTCACGCGCCAGCGCCCGGTCAAGCGCAGCCGCCGCTTCGCCCAGTTCAGGCTCCCCGAACATCGCGGCCGATCCGGCCAGCTTATGCACCAATTGGCCAAGCTCGGCGGGAGCGGCACCGCTGTTCGCCAGCGCGTCTTGCGCCAATGCCTCACGCACGGCCTCCAACGCCTCGGACCGGCGCAGGTGCCAGCGCTCCAACAGCCCCGGCGACAGCGCCATCGCCGACAGGCGCTTGGGCCGCCTTTCAGGCTCCGACTCGATAATCCGGGTCGGCAGCCAGCGTTGCAACGCGCGGGCAAGCTGGGCCAGCACGATCGGCTTGGCCAGATGCCCCTGCATCCCTGCCGCGCGCGCGGCGGCGATGTCTTCGGGATAGGCGTTGGCGGTCAGGGCGATGATCGGCAGCAACCCCGGCCCGATCCCTTCGGCGCGGATGGCACGGGTGGCGGCATAGCCATCGCAGTCGGGCATCTGCACATCCATCAACACCAGATCATAGGGGCGGCCGCGCATGATCGAATCGATCACCATCGCTATGCCCTCATTCCCGTCATGCGCCACTTCGACATCCTGCCCGCACCGATTGAGCATTTCGGTCACCAGCATCCGGTTGATGTCATGATCTTCGACCAGCAGAATGCGCGAGGCACATGGCAGGGCTTCGGGTGCTTCGGGCGCTTCGAAGGGATCATCGACGATCGGCTCAACCAGATCGGCGGGCAGGATCAGTGTAAACCGTGATCCGGCGTCCGGCGCGCTTTCGACCGTGATTCGCCCGCCCAGCAAGCTGGCCAGCTGACGGCTGATCGACAACCCCAGTCCGGTGCCGCCAAAGCGCCGGGCGGTGTCCGCCTCGCCCTGCGTGAACGGGTGAAAGATCGTCTCCAGCCGGGCGGCGTTGATGCCGATCCCGCTATCAGCGACGATAATCTGAACTTCGTCCGGGGTGACGGTGTAAGTTACGGTGATATGCCCGGCTTCGGTGAATTTCACCGCATTGCCGATCAGGTTGAGCATGATCTGGCGCAGCCGCAGGCCGTCGGTCATCACCCACGGTTGCTGATCCGCGTCGAGCGGCGCGTCACCTTCCTCGCTCCCCGTCCGCCTGAAATCGAGCATCAGCCCTTTCTGTGCTGCTGCGGGTCGGTGCAGCGCCGCGCATTCGGCGAGGCTGGCGTGCAGGTCCACCGGCGCAAGGTCGATGGCGAACTGACCACTTTCGATCTTGGAAAGGTCGAGCACATCATTGAGCAGCATCATCATCGACCGGCCCGATTGCACGATCATTTCAGCAAAGCGGCGCTGATCGTGATCCAGTTCGCCCTGCAGCATCAATTCGGCAAAACCCAGCACCCCGTTCATCGGAGTGCGGATTTCATGGCTCATATTGGCGAGGAAATCGGATTTGGCCTGCGCGGCGTTTTCGGCATGGCCGCGGGCGCGGGTGAGCAACAGTTCGAGTTCCACCCGTTCGGTGACATCGCGCGCCGCCACCACAATGCCTTCGGGTATGCCGGTCAGCGGATCACGCTGCACCGCCCCATCGGCTTCAAGAAACACGGGCAAGCCATCAGGATTGTCAAGAAAGCGGCGATAGGTGACACGTTCTTTCTCGCTCGTCCCGTCCAGCAATCGTTCCAGCGCCTGGATCGTGCGATCGTGCGTATCGGGATGCAAAAGCGGCCCCGCCGGCGTCCCCACCAGAATTTCCGGCGCAAGTCCCATCACCTCTCGCACCGAGGGTGAGGCATAGGTGCACAACCCATTCAAATCATAGCGCAGCACCGCATCGGTGATATTATCGGCCAGCAGATCAACTTGTTGCTTGCCCGCTTCCAGTTCGGCCATGATCCGATCCCGCCCGGCAAGGATCGCAGCGACGGGCAGCCCGGTCAGGAAATTGGCGGCGATGAATGCCTGCAGCAGGTGCAGTTGGGCGATCCCACCGCCGCTGGATTCCGCAATCGGGCCGACACCTGCCAAAGTCATCACCCCTGCCACCAACGCCACCCCGCCAACATGCAGCGCGCTGCCGAGGCTTCCAATCCGGAAAGCATGCAACAAGGTGATCGGCTGGATCAGGAACACCAGCGGATAATTCGCCTGGTTGAAGACCAGATACGTGCAGGTCATCCCGCCAAGCAACAACGCCAGACTTTCAGGCGGGTGCGCCGGGGCGGCGGGCAGCACGCCTCTCACCCGGTCAATCATCAGCAGCAACGTCGGCACGACCAACACCATCGCCATGCTGTCAGTCAGGAACCAGGAAATCGCGCCGCTGCGCATGTCGGCAAGGTCGGCCCCCATCACCGACGCGGTCAGCAACGCTGAAACCAGCGGCCCCACCAATCCGCCAGCCCACACAAACCGGGCCAGATCGGACAGGCGGCTCATATCCGGTTGCAGCCGTGCCGAAGTCCGCGTGAGCGCGACCACCACCACGATCTCAGCCACATTGCCAAGCGAGAACATCGCCGCCAGATGGTTGGGCAATTGGGCAACGGCATTGGAGGCCAGACTGCCCACCATCGCAGCCAGCAGGAACGGCAGTTCATTTTTGAGCCGGCTGCGCAGCAGAAACGCCACTGCGCAGGCATTCGGCAGCCAGATCGGGCTGACAGTATCGCCCGCGTGTGACAGCAGCAGGCTGAGTGAGGCGAGCGCCAGATAGGCCGCGCCGCCAATTACTGCGGCCAAAAGGCTCGCGCGGTCGATCCGGCCCATCGCGATGGGCGAACCTGCGGCGGCTGCGAATACCTTGTCAGTGGGGCTGGCAGGCTCCCCGACATACCGTCCCGCGCCGCGCCCCATGGCTGAATAGGCGGAGTTGGATGGGCCGCTGGCTGCTTTGCTCGCCAGGGGTGGGTCATGCGCAGGCGTGCCGCTGCCATCTCTGCCGGATTTGGGCGAGTTTGGTCCGGCGTCGGAACGATCACTCGTGCCGGTCAGATCAAGATCCAGTGCGCGCTCGATCCTTGCGCTCCATCGCAAAATTTCCAGAGCGTGATATAGGCGGGTGCGAGAATTTTCGGACGGAACCTCGTCCGGATTGGAGCAATCGGGGATCAGGTGGGCCGCAATGGCGCAGGTAGATGGCTTTCGCAGCAGGCGCAAACGGCTCAGCTGGCCGCTGATTGCTGGCATTATCGCACTGCATGTCGCCGGGCTTTACGGCCTGGCCCGCGCGCTGGCGCCCGATATCACCGCATCGATTGAACGTGAGGTGGTGTCGGCGTTCAATGTCACTCCGCCCCCACCCGATCCGCCCCCGCCCGAAAATCAGCCTCAACCCGATGAAGGCGCACAGGGCGATCCGGGGCGCGATGCTGTGGCAAAGCCGGTCACCAGCCCGCCGCCCAAGGTGCGGGTGAAACAGGATGATCCGCTGCCGCGCGCCTCATCAACCGGCACCGCAAACGAATCCGGTGCGGCTGATGCAGGCGCGGGCACGGGCGCTGCGGGCAGCGGGTTTGGTACCGGCAGCGGCAATAGCGGCAACGGGCGCGGCGGGATCGCGGTGAGCAAGCCGGTGCATATTTCGGGCAGCATAGATAATGCGCGCGACTTTCCCGTACCACCGGGCGGACGAACCGCGCGGCGCGGCACACAGGTGATCGTGCGGGTTACGGTCGGCACCGATGGACGCGCGCGCAATTGTTCAGTGTTTCGCCCTAGTCCCGACAGCGAAGCCGACCGGATCACCTGCCAATTGGTTGAGAGCCGCCTCGGCTTCCGCCCGGCGATGGACGCCAATGGCAACCCGGTCGCCGCGCCGTTCTATTGGCGCCAGCAATGGTTCTGACCGGCGATGCCTGCGGCCACATCAGGCAAATAATCCGCTGATGATACGCATTTCCCTAACACCTGCTGATATATCAGGCTGCAAACAAGGGATTTGTCTGTGACTACAATTCATCCGGTAATCCTGTGCGGTGGCAGCGGCACGCGGCTGTGGCCGGTCAGCAGCGCCGCGCTGCCCAAACCGTTCCTGCCACTGGTGAGTGATGAGACGCTGTTCGAACAAGCCGTGCGGCGCGTGGCGCAGGATGACCGTTTTGCGCCGCCGATGGTGGTCGCAGGCGCGGCCCATGCCGATATGATTATCCAGCAACTGCACGATGCGCCGGGCGCGCGGCTGGTGATTGAACCGGGAGCGAAAAACACTGCACCCGCCATTGCGCTGGCCGCCGCGCTGCTGCCTGCGGATGCCGTGATGCTGGTCTGCCCGAGCGATCATCACATTGCCGATGCTGCCGCGTTCCGCGCCGCCGCATTCGCCGCGGCAGAACTGGCGCGCGATGATTACCTCGTATCCTTCGGGATCGCGCCCGACCGGCCCGAGACCGGCTACGGCTATCTCCAGCGTGGTGAGGCTTTGGCGCAGGGATTTGCCATCCGCCGCTTTGTCGAAAAGCCCGAACTGGCGCGCGCGCAAGAATACCTCGCCAGCGGAGAATATAGCTGGAACGGAGGAATTTTCGCGTTTCGTGCCGGGCATCTGCTGGCCGAGCTTGCTGCGCATCGCCCGGACATGGCGCGATTGGTGGCCCAGGCTGTGGCAGGCGGGCGCAATGACGGCGCCCGTTTTTACCCCGCGCCTGCGCCCTTTGCCGCGATTGCGGGCGAATCGATTGATTATGCAGTGATGGAAAACACCGCGCGCGCTGCGATGGTGCCAGCGGCCATGGGCTGGTCCGATATCGGCAGCTGGGCTGCGCTGGCCGATGCCCTGACGGACGGGGCCGACGCTGCGGGCAATGTCACGCGCGGGGCCGCTGACCTCGACGGGTGCAGCGGCGTGCTCGCGATCACGGATAGCCTGCGCATTTCGGCCGTGGGGCTGACCGATGTGTGCATCATCGTGTCCGGCGGCGAAGTGCTGGTCACCACTCGTGAAGGCGCGCAGCGCGTCGGCAAGCTGCCGGGCGCGACAAACCAGTGACCGCCGACCCGCCTGTGGTCCGCCAGCTTCCCACGCGGATGGTCGTCAAGGTGTGGGGCCGCGATGCCCTGCCCGCGCCCTTTGTCGCGCCAGCGGGGCAGCGGATCGGCGAAATCTGGTTCGAACCGCCGCCCGAATTGCCGCAGGTGCTGGTCAAATACCTGTTCACTTCAGAAAAACTCTCGGTTCAGGTGCACCCATCTGACGCCAATGCGCTGCCGGGGGAGGCGGGCAAGGAAGAATGCTGGCTGGTGCTTGATGCCGCGCCGGATGCGCGGCTGGCAATCGGGTTCGAACGCGCGGTATCGCCTGACGAGATCGCTGCGGCAGCGCGCGATGGTTCGATTGAGGCGCTGCTCACATGGCATCCGGCGCGGGCGGGCGATCTGTTCTACCTTCCCGCTGGCACCGTCCACGCGATCGGCCCCGGCCTGTCGCTGGTCGAAGTGCAGCAGGCAAGCGACACCACTTTTCGCCTGTATGATTATGGCCGCCCACGCGAATTGCATCTGGATCGTGCGCTGGCAGTGGCGAGCGGGACGCCCTATTCTGCCGCGCATCGCCGCAAAATTGCCGATGGGCCGGTGTTGGCCAATGGGCCGCATTTCCGGCTCGACCGGGTAGAGGGCGCGCCCGATGCCGCCACCCATGTCGCCTATCCCGGTGCATTGCTGGCGCTGCCGCTGGCGGGTGAGGTCACAGCGCGCGATGGCAGCGCGCAGGCCGGGCCGGGAGAATGCCTTTATGCAGCGAGCCTCGACACGCTCGATTTCAGTGCCGCCGGGGTTACCCTGCTCACCCGCGCCACCTGATCCTCACGCGTTGATCAGCAGGCGTTCAATCTCGGTCATGCCGTAAGGTTTACGCAGCACCGCCGATGCGCCCATCCGCTCAAATTCGTCCGCGGCTTCGGCATAGCCGGTGGCCAGCACAAACCGCACCCCGGCCTCGCGCAGCGCGGCGGCAATCGGTTCGGAGGATTCCCCGCCGAGATTGAAGTCGATGATGGCGAATTCGGGCGGATCTTGCGCAATCGCGGCAAGCGCGCCGGTGACGCTGCTCTCCAGCCGGACATTGGCCACCCCAAGCCGTTTGAGGTTCTCTTCGGTATCAAGCGCGATGATGATGCTGTCTTCCACCACCAGCACCTGTGCTGGCTGATCGGTCATTGATTCGGTGGGCGGTGGCTGGGCGCTGTTAATGCGCGGCGCGATGCGGCCCCGGCCCGCGCCGGCGATAAAGCGCGCGGGCACGATGAAGTCAGCCTCAAGCCCAGTGACGTTGTAGCGGACATCCGCCTTCCCCAGCAGATTATGCGGTATGGTGCGGGTGATGATGGTCGATCCAAAGCCCTGACGCAGCGGCGCGGACACCGGCGGTCCGCCCGCCTCGCGCCATGCAATTGCGAGATCGCCGAACGCAGTGCGCGACAGCCGCACTTCGACCGCACCCGCGTGCGCCGAAAGGCTGCCATATTTGGCCGAATTGGTCGACAGTTCGTGCACCACCAGCGCAAGAATTGTGTAGGCGTCAGGGTTCACCAACACATCATCGCCCAGCAGCCTGAAACGCGGGTGCAAGGAGCCGTCGCAATAGGGCGCAAGCTCAGCCTCGAACAGCTTGGCTAACGAGGCCGGCCCCCAGTTCTTAGCGGTGATATTGTCTTGCGCGGCAGCCAGCGCAGCGATCCGCCCGCCAAGAACCGCGGCAAAGCCCGGCACGCTCAGCGCCTCGTGCGCCGATTGGGAAACCAGCGCGCGGATCAGGCCAAGGATATTGCGCACCCGGTGATTGAGTTCGGCGATCAGCAAGTCCTGCTTTTCAGCGGCACGGACGCTTTCACGGGCGGCTTCCTCGCTCATCCGCAAAATCACCTCGATCAGCGTGCGGCGCAAACGCGCAGCGATCTCGCACTCCTCAGCGGTCCAATCATCGCTGCGGCCGCGCACGGTTTCAGCCCAAGCAGCAAAGCTGGCGCGCGGCTGAAGCCGTTCGCCGGGCGCGGCGGCGGCTTTGGCAGGATCACCCGCCCAGGTAATCGTATGGAGCCCCGGACGCCGCCACAGCACCAGCGAATCGCGTGTGCCGCGCGACAGCGGCAACACCAGCGCACCTGCTGCCCGTTCGGCAAAGGCTGCGGCCGCTGGGATCTGATCGGCCAGCCGCGATGACGCATGGGTCGCATCGCCCAGAGTGCTGGCGAGCAATGGGGCGATGGTGCGGAATTCCGCTTCGTCAGGGGTATCGCCGCTGGCACGGAAATCGCCGCCGACAAACAGCGAGACACCATCATGCGCAATGGTGCCGCGCAGCAGTTCCTCGATCATCGGCAGGCTGTCCGCCAGCGTCACCTCGCCAGCCAGCCGCAGGACCAGCTGGTCGTTCAATTGCCGCGCGCGTTCGCGCAACTGCTCGGCGCGGGCCACCAATATCCGGTCGAGCATCAGCGAGAAGGTCTGGCTCAGCAACTCAGCCACGGTGCGCAGCGAATAGGGCGGCAGCCGAGCGCTGCGGTGGTGGCATGAAATCATCCCCCACAAGCGATCATGCCGGACAATCGCAATCGCCAGCGACGCGCCCACACCCATATTACGCATATAGGCAAGGTGCATCGGCGAGTGCGAACGCAGCATGCTCATCGACAGGTCGAGCGGTTGGGCATCGGGGCCGAGCGCGGGCATGATCGCAGCGGCATCGGAATCCATGTCGGCAATGATGCGAAACCGGTTGCGACGGAACAGCGTGCGCGCTTGCTGCGGGATATCGGCGGCGGGGTAACGCAGCCCCTTGAAGGGTTCCTGCCCATCGGCCAGATCCTCGGCAATCACCTCACCGCTTTCATCCTGGTGGAAGCGGTAGACCATCACCCGGTCATAGCCCATCATCTGGCGCACCAGCCGCGCGGCGGTATCGCACAAGGCGGCAACGCTTGTGGCCTGTTCCAGCTTGGCGATCACTGGCACGATCATGCTGATATGGTCAGCGAAATCGTGGGCGGCATGCGGCTCGAACTCGATAATCGAAAGACCGCCGCTGATATGCACCGCGCAGTCGAAAGTCGTGCCGGCCCCGGTCAGGTCGACCCCGAACCGGCGTTCCAATGCATCGGCCTCGGCAAGGCTCGCCAAGGCCTGCGTCAGGCGTTCGAGCGCTGGAGCAGCGAAAATCGCGCTCAAGGCAGTGCCGGGCGCGGGGACATCTTCAAGCCCAAGCAGGTCTGCGACATTGGCCGAGGCGTTGGTTACCCGCCCTTGCGCATCGGCTGCGATCAGCCCGCCAAAGGACTGCACAGCAGCAATGTGGTGGATCGCTTCACGGTCGCATTCCGTCAGTTTGGCCGTCAGCGTGTCGGCCCGATCCTCGCCCGGATTTTCAGTGCGGGTCTGGATGTTCATGCGCCGACGCTTTCGGCTTGGCGGGGTTGATCCTGCCCCACCGCCTGTCCGGTCGCAGCGAGAAAATGGGCGAATACGGCGGCAGCCGCATCGGCGGCGCCATCGGCTTCGGCCAGCGGAGCGGGACGCTCAATCCGGGCGCGCAGGCCCTGCCAGAAACGCATCATCGCATCATCGCCAAGGAACGCAGTCGGCCAAGCGCCGCCGCCGATCCGCGCCACTTGTTTGGCAATCGAGCGGTTGCCGAGCGCCGAGCCGGCCAGCACCCAGGCCGCCCCCAATGCGTCCCCGACGCGGGTCCGGGGCAGGTCGAAGTCCGGGCTGGAGGCGGGCAAGGCCAGGCCCAAAGCGGCCAAATCCGCAGCGATCAGCCCGGTTTGCAACGGCGGGTTGAGTGCGCGCGGCGCATGATCCGCCAGCCAGCGTTCCAGCGGCGCGCGCGCGGCGTGTTGCACCGCGAGGAATCGGGCATAGTCGGTACGGTTCTGCCATCCGCTGGCCGCCTGCATCGCGTCGTCGAGCAGATCATGCGCGGCCATGGTCGCCGCACGCAGGTGGGCACGCAAGTCGGTTGTCGTCCCTGCTGCAATCATGACCGGCGTCATTGGCCCGTCCTTCCCGCCCGAATCGGCTGCGAAGCCGATTTCGCCGCTACGTCACCGGGACCTGACCGGAGTGTAAAGCAAACTGGGCAACTAAAAGTGTCAATTATTTATGACACATGCCAGTGGGCTTGGCAATTGGAAGGGTGGCAGCGCGGCGCCAAACCTGCGCGGGTATGGTGCGATAAGCAGGAAGGCGAACAATCAGGGCGCGAGCAGGCGCCCGGCTTCCTTTTTGACCGCATGTTCCAGCGGGCCGCGCATCAGCCCCAGCATGGCGGGCAGCTGCATTTCGATCACCACTTCATTGTCGCGCACATCCACACCGCCGGGGATCGAATAGCCGACCACTTCTGCGATGATGCTCATCCGGTCTTCGCTGGGCCAGTCGGTGGTCACCTTGGCTATTCCGGCGGGGAAGAACCCGGCGATCTCGTCGGTATGGGCGCGCATCCGGCGGCGCACTTCTTCGCGGGTGAGATCATGGGGCAAGGTCACACGCATGGCTCAGCGCTCCTGTTCTTTGGCCTGTTTGGCGGGCAGGGCCGAAAAATCAGGCAGCGGCACGCCGGTATCGGGGTTATCGCGCAAATCCTCCAGCACGTCGGCCCCGCCATAACGGTATTCGAGATAGCGGCTCTTGATCGCCAGATCATCCAATGCGCCTTCGGCCAGCCGCCGGGTCACCCGGTCAACCTCGCCCGATAGCTTGGTCAGGCTTTCCGTCAGCCGCGCGTCAGCGGTTTTGCCGGCATATTCCTCGCTCCGCAGAGCGGCAGGAACCTTGCGGTAATTGTCGATGGTTTCGGGGATGTATTCGCCCACCAGCTCACGCACCTCAGCCATTGCCGGGTGGGCGGCATCAAGGGTTTTCAATTGCAGGCCGAGCGCATCGAGTTGCACGCCCAGCTGATCGACGATCCCCTGTGCAGGCGGAGGTAGCGCGGGCCGCTGCGCTTCGAGCCAGAGTTCAGTGCGCGCGACCATCTGCGCCGGGTTGCCCTGCGTCAGTTCGGCGCGCTTGGGCACCTTCACCTTGGGGAAGAGGCCGAAAACGCCAATCGCGACCACAGTCGCAACCAGCGTAGCCATAAAGCCCCAGAACAGCAGTGGGCCAATCACCGCGCTGAAGATCCCTGCCCCGATCCAGATCGCGACCACTGCCAGCGCGATGTTGCGCACCCGCTTGAGCACGCTCTTCATCTTGAGCTCTGCCGAGCCCTTGCCGATGCTCTTGGGTCCGGGCCGGTGCGTCCCGCCATCGCGTTGCACCGCAAGGCTGGTCTTGGCCTCGCGCAGGATGCGTTCGCTCTCGCGGGTGGTGTCGGCCATCAGCGATTTCCCATCACTTATCCAACGACAGCAGCGACGGCCCGCTTGCCGCAACCTTGGCCTGCGCCTGTGCCTGCCCTTCGGCGCGGGCGATATAGCCTTTCGACTTCTCGACCTCGGCGGACAGCGTGGTCACGGTCTGCTTCATCGAATCCAGCGCGCGCAGCTTGAAACTGTCGACCTCGTCCATCGTGTCATAGATGTTCTGGAACGCGCGTTGCAGCGTCTCCAGCGGGATCGTGCTCGACGACGCCTGTTCGTGGATCTGTGCGGTCTGTTCGCGCAGCAGCGTGCTGGTCGAATCGATGATGTCGCTGGTGGTCTTGTTCAATGCCGTGATCTGGCCCAGCACCAGCCGCTGATTGGTCATCGCCTGCGCCACGGTCACCGCGGTGCGCAGCGCGCCGACGGTGGTGGTGCTGGCGCGGTCGACGCCCTTGACCAGTTCGACGTTGTTTTTCTTGACCAGATCGAGCGCCAGATAGCCCTGCACACTCACCGCCATCTGGGTCAGCAGATCCTGCGTGCGCTGGCGGACATAGAACAGCGCGGATTCGCGCAAAGCCTTGGCCTTGGCCGGATCAGAGCTGTCGAGTTCGAGCGCCTTGGCCTCCAGCCGCGTATCCAGCGTCTTGGCGATGTGGATCATCTGCTCCAACTCGCCCATCGCCGCCCACAGCTTTTGCCGTTCGGTATCGATCGCGGCATTATCGAGGTGCAGTTCCTTCTTCCCGCTTTCCAGCCGCTGAAGGATCGCCGAAATATGCCCCTGCGCGGATGAATAGCTGTCGAAGTAATTCTTCAGCTTGTTGCCGAACGGGATAATGCCGAGGATCTTGCGCGGGGCTAGCAGTTTGCCCTTGCGGCCCGGATCGAGGTCTTCGACCGTGCGGCGCAGTTCGGCCAGATCCTTGCCGACATTGCCATCGGCATCCATCGCCCGCACCGGACGATCAAGGAAACGGTTCGACATCGCGGCGGCGGCGCGCACCTGTTCCTGCCCCATGCGGGTGATCTGATCGACCTTTTCGCCGAACGCGGGCGAATTGGCATCGGCCGACACCAGATCATTGACGAAGGCATCAACCTTGACGTCCAGCTTGGATTTTTGCTCGGTGGTGACCGGCACCAGCCCGGCGGCCTGTTCGGGCGCGACATCGGGCACCGGATCGGGCGCGTTGAGCGTGAACGGCGTTGCCGTCGCTGTCTGGGTTTCGGTGCTCATGCCTGTTTCTCGCTCCCTTGCGGCCCGGCATCGCTGCGCTGACCAATATCCACTGTATTAGTGATCTAAAACACGTCTTTCAAGCGTGTGTGCATGGTAGGCCGGATTTGGGCCTTACGTCCATTGTCGCACGTGCATGATTGTCAATTGCCCTGGCGCCGGGCTATCGCGCGACTTATCACGATTTTGCCAAAGGCGTCGCAATGAATGAACCCGCCGGTATCGCCGCTTCGCCCGAGGCTGCCGCCGAATCCGAAGTAAGCGGGGACGCTGTTTCGCCGGCGCCGCATGGCCCGGTTACCTTGCGCACGGTGCTGCACAATCTGCGGGAATGGTGGACGGTGCACGTCATCGGGCAGATTGATCAGTCCGAAGTGACCGAACGCCGCCGGGAAGAAGGCGCGCTATCCGAACATTATCTGTTCATGACCGCGATGAGCGGCGGGATCGCAATCCTGGGCCTGCTGCTGTCATCGCCAGCGGTGGTGATCGGGGCGATGCTGCTATCGCCCTTGATGAGCCCGATCATGGGGCTGGGATTTGCGCTGGCCATCGGGGATTGGAACTGGCTCAAACAATCGGTGCGCACCTTGATGATCGGCAGCGTGATGGCGGTGCTATTGTGCGCACTGCTGGTGTTCATGTCTCCGATCCAGACCATCACGACAGAAATCGCCGCGCGCACCCGGCCCAACCTGTTTGATCTGTTTGTGGCGCTGTTTTCGGCGCTGGCCGGTGCCTATGCGATGATCCGCGGGCGTGAGGGCGCGATTGTCGGGGTGGCGATTGCGACCGCCTTGATGCCGCCGCTGGCGGTGATCGGGTTCGGCCTTGCGACCTCCAACTGGACGGTGTTTTCGGGCGCGCTGCTGCTGTATGTCACCAACCTGCTGACCATCGCGCTGACCGCCTTTGCGATGGCCAAACTTTACGGGTTTCGCAGCGCGCTGTCCAAGGGGCAGACCAAGGCGCAGAATTTTGGCGTGGTGGCAGTGTTCGTCGCGTTGGCGGTGCCGCTGTTTTTTTCGCTTCAGCAGATCGCCTGGGAAACCAACGCCCAACGGGTTGTCAGCGATGCGATCCGCGAACGGTTTGAACGCCCGGCACAGCTTGATGCGCTGGAGATTGATTTTGCCTCTGCCCCCTTGGCGGTCAGCGCGATCGTCTTCACCCCGGTGATCCGCCCGGATGCCGAAAGCGAAATTACGCGCGCTCTCAGCAACCGGCTGAAACGGCCTGTGGCTTTGACCCTGACCCAGACCCAGACCGAAACCGGGGCAGGCGCGGCCCAGCGTGCCCAGTTATCTGCCACTCGCGAACAGGAAGCCGCCGCCGCGTCGGCACGAGTTCAAGCGCTGACCACCCGGCTGTCACTGGCGGCAGGGGTGCCGGAAAGCAGCGTGCTGATCGACCGCAACCGTCGCCGCGCGCTGGTGCGGGCCAAGCGGCTCGATGGCGCCAGTCTGGCCGCCTACCGCACGCTGGAGCAAAGAATCGCCGCGACCGAGCCGGAATGGACGATCGAATTGATCCCGCCAACCGGCGCGCTGCCTGCGACTATTGGGTTTGGTGATGATGGGCCAAGCGAACAGGGCGCGCAGGCGCTGGCGGTTGTCCGCTGGGCGGCGCAGCGGCTGGATCGGCCTGTGGTGCTGACCGGTGACCGCGAACAGGGCGAACAAGCCGCCGCGTTGCTGCGCGAACAAGGCGTAACGGTGGAATTGCGCCCCGAGTTGGGCACGCTACGGGTCGCCTGGGGGGATGAGGGGTAGCTGCGATGATCCCGCGTTCTAAACGTTGGAATCAATCCGCCAATGCGCTCAGACGTGATCCAGCACTTTGGACGGTACTGGTAAGGGAGCCGAATCCAGAAGATCACCAAGGCACATGGGATTAGCAGCCAATGTGGGGTGCGGCGAATACCCATCGTGCCAGAATTTGGGTTCGACCATATCGCGCGCGATGCTCATACCGAAGAACCGCCGAGGGTGCGATGATCGGTTGTCAGGTCCAGCATGCAGCAAATCACTTCGATAGAGAATGACCGTACCCTTTCGCGGTGCCGCCTGTACCAGGGTGAACAGGTTATTGAGGTCCGTACGGCGGCCATAAAGCTTCCACAATGTGCGCGGGCCAAGCATGCGAAGGCTGAACTGGGAATTCTTCCCCAATAGAAAGCGCAACAGATTTGGCTGGTGCTGATCCCACTTGGTCGAAAACACCCTGTCAACAAATTCACCTGGTGCAAGAGGGGCCTGCTTGTCCTTGCGCATAGCCCATAGTTTCTTCAAGTTGTGCCGAAAAATGTGATAGTTACATCTCGTTCGAAACAGCTCCATCAGCTCATAGGCATCGCCGCCATGCTTGTTTTCGGCTCCGCCGTACATGTGGGTGCCCGGCACAAACACCGTACCACCCTGTTGCTCTGATACATCTTCCACCGCAGCAAACAGGCTGATCACACCGCTTGGGTCACGGTGAATATATTGATGCGATGAGCCGAAATAGCTGGTTAAGGTAGCGACTTCGAGCAGCGGTCGTGACCGACCACAATACTCCACAAGAACGCCTTCGACCCGCTGGCATAATGTGGCCGCAAAGCGCGTTACTGGCGGGGCCGAAGGAAGCGAACAAAAGTCGCGGCGGACATAGAGATTGTCAGTCTCGCTGGCGAAGGACCCCCGGTTGCGATCCGGATCTTCGATGGTTTGGCGCATCAGTTCCAAGCCAAAATTCGCTTCGTCATTCGACAGAAGGTCGGTCAAGACAACCAAGCCGTGCGTATCCAGCATCGTCAGGGCTTGTCGGACGCAATGACCCGTAAGCCTGCCGTTTTTGTCCAGGGCAGCAGGCACTTCAAACGCTGAAGTATCGTTGGAAACCTTGAGTTCATTCATCCCGAACTGCCCTGTTACGATCCGTCATTCCCCGAACGGCCTGACAATTTTCGTCACATGCAAGCGTGGCACTGTTGGAAAATCAGAACCGATCCAATGCCTTGGCGCAAAAGCTTAACCATCGGGTTAAATGGATGGTCATCAGGATGAATTTTTCAGAGCGACAGAGGCCAGTTTTCCTGATCTGACGGTTTGGTCCGGCGTTACGCCGCCAGCGAAATCGGGACGATCTCGCCTGCCAGGTACAGCTTTTTCGCCTTGGCGCGGCTCAGCTTGCCCGATGATGTGCGCGGCAGGGTGCGCGGAGGAACCAGTTCGACGATACAGCTCATGCCCGTGACCGACCGCACCTTGTCGGCGATCTGATCGCGCAGGCGCACGCGCTCTTCGGGGTCGGAAACCTTGCAATGCACCAGTACAGCGGGGGCTTCTTCGCCGTTTTCCATTTCGATCGAAAATGCCGCGATGTCGCCGTGATTGAAGCCGGGCAGCTGTTCCACCGCCCATTCAATGTCCTGCGGCCAGTGGTTCTTGCCGTTGATGATGATCATGTCCTTCGCCCGGCCGACGATGAACAGATAGCCATTGGCGGTGTAACCCATGTCGCCAGTGTCGAGCCAGCCATCCACCAGGCAATCGGCGGTCGCATCGGCGTTGCGGAAATAGGAATGCATTACGCTCGGGCCCCGGCACCAGACCTTGCCGATCTGATGATCGCCGCGGCGGTCACCATCTTCACCCCGGATGGCAACGTCCATATCGGGCAGGGCCTTGCCGCAATTGACAATCGCCCGGTACCGGGCCGGGCGGCTGATATCGCGCGGCGCGCCCGACAGGCGTTCTTCCTCAACCAGTTCGACCCGGATACCTTCGCCCGGCGGCATCACGGTGACAGCCAGCACCGCTTCGGCGAGGCCATAAGACGGCGTGAAGGCGGCGGCCTTGAACCCGGCACCGGCAAAGGCGTTGACGAAGCTTTGCATCACATCCGGGCGGATCATGTCCGCGCCATTGCCTGCAATCCGCCAGCGCGACAGGTCGAACCGTTCGGCCACGTTGCTCTGGCTGGAAATGCGGCGCGCGCAGATATCGTATCCAAAGGTCGGGGAGTATGAGAGCGTGTTGCCCGGATTGCGGCTGATCATGTCGAGCCACGCCAGCGGCCGGCGCGCAAAGGCATCAGGCTTCAGGTAATCGCCCGACACCTGATTTGCGATCAATGACAGCAGGCAGCCGACCAATCCCATATCGTGATACCACGGCAGCCAGCTGACGCAGCGATCGTTGACGCCCAGTTCCATCGTGGTGGAATGGCCATAAAGATTGTGCAGCAGCGCGCGGTGGGTCACCGCCACGCCAGTGGGGAAACGGGTCGATCCGGACGAATATTGCAGGTAGCAGATATCATCGGGCGCGGCCTGCGGCAGGTCGCAATCGGGCGCCGGGCGCTGGCTGAAATCCTGCCAGCTTTCCGATGCGCACCCCTGCCGTGCGGCGGCAGCCGATGCCATTTCGGCGATTTCTTCGGGGTAGAGCAGGACTTTGGGATCAGAGCTTTGCAGCTGGATCGCCAGCTGTTCGATGAAGCTTTCCTTGCCACCGAACGTCGTCGGCAGCGGCAATGGCACCGGCCACGCGCCAACATAGACACAGGCGCAGAACAGTGCGGCAAAATCCGCCCCGGTTTCCGCGATCAGGGCAACCCGGTCCTGTTTGCCGATGCCCGCGGCAATCAGGCGGCGCGCCATCACCAGAGCATCTTCGCGCATTTCCGAATAGGGATAGACCCGCGCCAATTCCCCGCGCATGTCGTGGAAATTAAGCCCCTTGCGGCTTTGTGCAGCGTAATCGATCGCGTCGTTGAAGGTTGCAAATTGCGCACGAATCCGTGGCAGGTCGCAATCATTCGGCGTCGGCGTTAAAACGGCGTCGGTCATAATTTTCAGCGATACCCGTCAGTTGCGGCGCGTCTTGAAGCGTTGTCTCGCCCGCGCACTAGCGTAACCCTGTCAAGCCAGTCATAGTCTGGCAATGTCCCATGTTTCGCATTTAGTCTGGAAGGTGGCACGAATAAGGCGAAATGGTTTCACGTAAAGCGAATTCGTCATCGTCCGGTCTTGGTACAAGGGACGATTCCGGGCGGCAACGCCGGGACCAAAAGCGGGTGAAGCCGCCGCTGAACCCGGCTGCCTTGCGCGATCTGGCCCTGCATTATGCCGCCCGGTTTGCCACCACGGGTGCCCGGCTCGAAGCCTATCTGGCGCGCAAGCTGAAAGAACGCGGGGTGGCTGAAGATGATGACGGGCGCAGCGTGCCGATCGATATTCCCGCGCTCGTCGCGCGGCTGGTGGAACTGGGGTATGTCGATGATGATGCCTATGCCCGGGCGCGGGCGCGCGATCTGGGCGCGCGCGGTTACGGCGGGCGGCGGGTCGAACAGGTGTTACGCTTTGCCGGGGTCGATGAAGGCCTTCGTCAGGCCCATGCTCCGGGAGAGGCGGCCAGCCGCCGCGCCGCCGCGCTGATGGCGCAGAAAAAGCGGCTTGGCCCGTGGAGCACAGTGCGCGCGGAAAGCGACGATCCGCTGGCGCGGCGCAAGGCGCATGATAAAGCCGTTGCAGCAATGCTGCGCGCAGGCCACGATTACGCACTCGTGAAATTCATTCTTGGCGCGGCCAGCGCCGAGGATATCGAACAATGGCTGGATGAAGCAGCCGATCAGGAAGAGGCAGACCGATGGTAGGGATGAAAATGCTGACAGGTGCACTCGCGGCGGCGGCACTGGCACTGGTAGCCTGTTCCCCCAGCGAAGGCGGCACTGCGCGGGCGCAGGCGCCGGCAGCCGTCGCCAGCGCCGACAAGGCACGGCATCCGGTGTCCGGCCTTGAGGTGATCGATCTGGAGGTGGAACGCGGCAGCAAGACACTGCCGTTCAAGGTCGAACTCGCCGCCAGTCCCGAAGCGCAATCGAAAGGCCTGATGTTCCGCACCGAACTGGGCGATAATGAAGGGATGCTGTTCCCGTCCGCCGCGCCCGAGCCGCGCAGTTTCTGGATGAAGAATACCCCGCTGTCGCTCGACATCATCTTTGTCGGCGCTGATGGCAAGATCAGCAATATTGCGGCCAATACTGTGCCCTATTCGCTCGATTCGGTGTCATCTTCTGGCTTTGCCATCGCGGTGCTGGAATTGCGTGCAGGCCGGGCGAAAGAGCTTGGGATCGTGCCTGGGGATCGGGTGATTTGGCAGGGTCCTTGAGATCCGCAGCCCATCCGGGCTGCGAAATCCTCGCGCCTTCGGCGCTGCGGGCGCCTGCGGGCGGGCGGCCGTCCTTGCGGCCGCTTCGCGACCGATCCCCTTGCCAAAAGCATGGGTGGACGCAGGAACGGCCCGCCGCAGGACGGGTCGCAAGCGCGACCGCGCGACCGCAGCGATGTGACCTTCCGGTCGCATGAGCGAGGACATCACGCGCCGAAGCGCGTGCGCAAACAAGAACGCACCCTCCCCCACATCCAGTCTTGGCGCTGGAAACGTATTCCGCTAGGCGCGCAGCCATGGGTATCCTTGCAAAGATCTTCACCTGGTGGGACGGCGCGACCTTTGGCACGCAGTTGTGGGCCAGCCGTGCCGGCGGCGAGCATGTCGGCACTGATGGCGCGGGCAACAAATATTACCGCGCCAAACCCAAGTCCGGGTCCAAGGCGGGCGGGCTCGCTGATGGCTCGTACACCAGCCGTGACAAGCGCTGGGTGATCTACAACGGCGCCAATGATGCCAGCCGCGTTCCGGCTGAATGGCATGGATGGCTGCACGGCACCTATGATGACGTGCCCGAAAGCCACCTGCCCCCGCCCAAGATCTGGGAGGCGGATTACACTCCCAATGCCACCGGCACCGCGCAAGCATACTACCCGCAAGGCGCGTTGGAGCGCGGAGGTCAGCGTGCCCGTGCGGTGGGGGACTACGAAGCGTGGACGCCCGGCGGCACGGACAGCTGAGGCGCATGGTGCGGGCGTCTCTTCTGGCAGCGCCTGTGATGGGCGCCGCGTTGATGCTGGCGGCTTGCGGCGATCCTGCGGCTGATCCGGCGACGGTCACCGTTCCGATCGATCAATCCGCAGTCGCGCCAGCCCCAAGCGGCAAGAGCACAGAATCTGACCCTGCGGCGGATTCGACCAATGATTACGGCGCAACCCCGATGGAAGAGCGCGTGGCGGTGATCGGGCTGCTCAACAAACGCAACAATGTCTCGCAAGACATCAGCTTGAAGCCCGGCGAGGCGCGCGAAATCGGCCCGGTGATCATCCGCCTGTCGGCGTGTGAACGCACCGCCCCATGGGAATTGCCGCAGGAAACCGGCGCTTTCGTGCAGGTCGATATCCGTGAACGCGGGAAGCAGCAGCACACACGCGTATTTTCCGGCTGGCTGTTCCGCGAATCACCCAGCCTCAATGTGATCGAACACCCGGTCTATGATGTCTGGGTCAAGGATTGCACGATGCGCTTTCCGGGCGAAGAAGGCTCGACCGCAGCCGATAAACCGGCCAAGGGCAAGCCTGCCCCTGCCGTGGAGGCCCCTGCCCCAGCCCCTGTCGCCCCTGCTCCGGCTGCATAACCTTCATTGAACCGGCGCCACGCTGTGCCAAGGCTGCTGCGCGGTTGGCCCTGGGCTTCGACGATCAGCCGCCGGTAGTCAGCCTGCGCGATTTCAGTTGCGCCCATTGAGCGCAGATGTTCCGTCATGAACTGGCAATCGAGCAGCGCAAACCCTGCCTCTCGCAGCAAGGCTGCCAGCCAGGCGAGCGCCACTTTGCTGGCATCGGGCACACGGCTGAACATGCTTTCCCCGCAGAATGTTCGGTCAAAGCTGACCCCGTAAAGCCCGCCCACCAGCACCGGCGCGCCATCATCGCCCGGCTGCCAGCATTCAACCGAATGGGCATGGCCCGCGCGGTGCAGGCCGATATAGGATTGCACGATACGTTCGCTGATCCAGGTTTCGGGATGATCGGTGCGCGGCAGGGCGCAGGCGCGCACCACGGCTTCGAACGCGCGATCCACCGTCACCGCAAACCGATCCGCCCGCAGCACCTTGCGCAAGGATTTTGACAGATGCAGCCCATCCAGCGGGATGATCGCCCGTTCGCGCGGTTCGACCCAGAACACCTCGGGATCATCGCGCCGGTCCGCCATCGGGAAAATGCCGCTGCGATAGGCAAGCAGCAAGGTTTCAACCGGGATCGGAGGGCGCGTGGGAGAGTGCATGGTTAATGCACGGGATACCTTCGCTGGCCCGGCGTTGCCAGCGCGAACACGCATTGGGGTGGCAAATAGCATTGCCTAACGTCGGAGCGTCGGATAAAGGGCGCGCCTGCCGCAATGCAGGGGTGTAGCTCAGTTGGTAGAGCATCGGTCTCCAAAACCGAGGGCCTGCGGTTCGAGTCCGCACACCCCTGCCATTTTTGGTTCTTGAACCGGCACCCGCTGGTTGATCCTCCCGGCCGATCCTCCATAATGCTGCGCGTCATTGCTCCCTGCGCTCAACCCTCATCCTGCCGTTCATCCTGCCGCAAGCCGAACCGTGTATTCCTGTCGACGAACCGAATTTGTCGCAACACAGGAGACTTCGGATGAGCGTCTATACCTTTCGTTCCTCGCGCCCTGATCAGTGGGTTAGCCCGCGTCCGACGCGTGATCCGGCGCGTGGCCGCGCGATTCACGGGCCACTGCGCCCGATGCAGCAGCCCGGTTTGCTTGAGCGGCTTCTGGCCCTGCGCTGATTTGCCATAGTCCTCACAGTTCCTGGCCAATCCGCCGCATCGAAACATTGAGCAATCTTGCAATTGCCCGACGTCCGGCGTAATGGGTCTCCGTCTTTCCTGACATTGGTAGTGAATCATGCCCCTCCGGCGACCTTGTCCCGGACGGCGCGGCCCCCTACCTGAAAGCCGATTGGGACAGGCGCATGCATTACGCGAAGGAACAGGGCTGACATGGCCGATCAGAAAAATCCCGCAGAACCGCGGGTCGAAGAAAAGAAGCGCAAGACCTCGGTCGGCGAATTCTTCAATCAGGTGAAGGCCGAAACCAGAAAGATTGTCTGGCCGACTCGTGAAGAGACGGTCCGTACGGCGATCTTTGTGTTCATCTTCATGCTGATTCTGTCGCTGTTCTTCCTTGCCGTGGACAGCGCGTTTGGCGCGATCGTGCGCACCGCGATCGGCCTGCTGCAATAAGGCCTGCTGGCCGCAAACCTTCTGCCCGACAGACCAATTCTCAAGGACAATTCATGGCTCGCTGGTACATTATTCACGCCTATTCCGGTTTCGAGAACAAGGTGCGCGACGCAATCATCAGCGAAGCCGAACGCCTCGGCCTGTCTGAAGGCGTTGAAGAAGTGCAGGTTCCCACCGAAACCATCACCGAAGTCAAGCGCGGCAAGAAGGTGCAGGTGGAGCGCAAGTTCATGCCCGGCTACGTGCTGGCCAAGCTGACCATGACCGATGATGTCTATCACCTGGTCAAGAACACCCCCAAGGTCACTGGCTTTCTGGGTTCAGGCAACAAACCGCAGCCGATTTCCGAGAAAGAAGCCTCGCGCTATTTCGGCGGCGTGGCAGCGGCGCAATCCGCGCCCAAGCGCGAAATCAGCGTCGACTACGAAATCGGCGATTCGGTCAAAGTGCTCGATGGTCCGTTCGCAAGCTTCAACGGGATCGTCGAAGAACTCGATTTCGACAAGGCGAAGGTCAAGGTCAGCGTGTCGATCTTCGGCCGTGCGACCCCTGTCGAACTCGATTTCGAACACGTCGAACTGGCGAAATAGGCTTTCGCCTGATCGCCTGAATGGGCGCCAGAACGGCCCCTGACCCGATCAACGGATTAACAATCGGCCCGGCGGCCCTGAAACCGCCGGGCCTTTTGCTGTAAACACCACTCGACAGGTCGCCGCCGTGCGCGACTGACAGATTCGTCAGCGGCCCGCAGGCAACGCAAAGATTGCGTTTTGCGATGCAACCCGCCACTTTCCCCGCGAGAGATAACGACTCCCCCCCAAGAGTCACAGGCACGAGAGAGGAATACACATGGTCACCCAGTACAAGAACCTGATCAACGGCAAGATGGTCGCCGCCGACCAATGGCTGGACGTCATCAATCCCGCCACCGAACAGGTCATTGGCCAAGTGCCAGCCTGCGGCAAGGCCGAGCTTGATCAAGCGGTCGCCGCCGCGCGGGCCGCGTTCAAGACATGGAAGAACACCCCGATCGAAGAACGCCGCGCCGCAATCATGGCCATTTCGGGCGCGATCAAGGAAAACGCCGAGGAACTGTACCGCCTGCTGACAGCTGAGCAGGGCAAGCCGCATGATCAGGCCAAGGGCGAAATCTACGGCGCTGCCGGGATGAGCGCAGCGCAATCGACGCTCAGCCTCGACGATGAAATCAACGAGGATAGCGACACCCGCCTCAGCCGCACCCGCCGCGTGCCGGTGGGCGTGGTCGCCGGGATCGTGCCGTGGAATTTCCCGGTGATGATGGCGATCCAGAAGATCGCCCCTGCCATGCTGTCGGGCTGCACCATCGTCCTGAAGCCCTCGCCCTTCACCCCGCTCACCACCCTGCGCATCGCCGAACTGATCGCGGACAAGGTGCCGGCTGGTGTGGTCAACATCATCACAGGCGAAGATTCGCTCGGCCCGCTGATGACCTCGCATCCCGATATCGACAAGATCACCTTCACCGGATCGACCGCGACCGGCAAGAAGATCATGGAAGGCGCATCGGCTGATCTCAAGCGCATCACGCTTGAACTGGGCGGCAATGATGCGTCGATCGTGCTGCCCGATGCCGATCCCAAGAAGGTCGCCGAACAATTGTTCTGGGCCAGTTTCTCCAACGCTGGGCAAATCTGCGTCGCAGCCAAGCGGGTCTATATCCACGAGGATATCTATGACGAATTGAGCGCCGCGATCGTCGAATACGCCAAGACCGTGACCGTTGGCGACGGCGCGCAGCAGGGCACCGGCGTCGGCCCGATCCAGAACAAGAAGCAGTATGACCGCGTGCTCGAACTGATCGAGGATGCCAAGGATAATGGCTACAAGTTCCTGCTCGGCGGCAATGCCGATCCGAGCGGCACGGGCTATTTCGTGCCGCTGACCATCATCGACAACCCGCCCGAAGATGCGCGTATCGTCGCTGAAGAACAGTTCGGCCCGGTCATGCCGCTGATGAAATTCTCGACCGAAGAAGAAGTGATCGCCCGCGCCAACGCCAGCGAATATGGCCTTGCCGGCGCGGTGTGGACCGCCAACACCGACAAGGGCGTGGAAATCGCCGAACAGCTCGAAACCGGCACGGTGTGGGTCAATGAATACCTCCACCTGTCGCCCTTCGCGCCGTTTGGCGGGCACAAGCA
>JANQTR010000046.1 GCA_030731635.1 Erythrobacter sp.
CAGCAAGTAAACCCCGCGCAATTCAACCAGGATCTGTTCGATATCGAGCAGATCGAAGTGCTCTAGGGGCCGCAGGGCGGCTTGTATGGTCGCAATGCGATCGGCGGCGCGATCATCATCACCACCAAGGCGCCGACAGACGAGTTTTCGGGCAATATCACCGCCGGGATCGACAATGGCTTCGGCTATTTCCTGCGCGGCGGGGTCAGCGGGCCGCTGGCCGATAACGTCAAGTTCCGCGTGGCCGGGTCCTATTACAACACCGATGGTTTCATCCCCAACACGTTTCTGGGTGAAGATGCCGATCCGGTTGAAGATTTTAGCCTGCGCGCCAATCTGCTGATCGACGCCACTGATCGCCTGACGATTGACCTGCGCGGTTCGGTCAATCAGCTGCGCACGCAAGGCCTGTATTACAATATCGTCAATGATGTGAACACGATTGCTCCGGTGCGGGTCAACAACCCGGGCCAGAACGACCGCGATATCTACAACGCCGCGCTGAAGCTGGAATATGCCGGCGATAACGCCGTGCTGACGTCGGTGTCGTCCTATGACACGCTGACCGAAATCCTCACCGGCGATGCGTTTGACTTCCTGCCGATCGAAGACAGCTTCTTCTTCAACCTGTTCGAAGGCATCTTTGGCCCCGGCAACGGGTTCGACCTGACCCAGAGCCAATATCTCGACGTCAAGGCGTTCAGTCAGGAAGTGCGGCTCGCCTCGCCCGAAGATGGCCGTCCGTTCAACTGGATGGTGGGGGGTTATCTGATCGATACCACCCGCTTCATTTCGACCGGCAACACGATTGATACCGGCAACGGCGCCTTCCCGGTGTTCCGCACCCCGTCGACCAATCCGCTGAACCCGCAGTTCAGCTTTCTGTCGGATGGGCAGAAGAATTTCGCCTGGGCGCTGTTTGCCAATGCGGGTCTGGAAATCACGCCGGAATTCCGGGTCGATGCCTCGCTACGCTATGACCGCGATCGTCGCCGCCAGACAACGCTGACCCCGCAAGGTTTCCTGCCAGTGGTGCCGGGCGTGCCGCAGGCGCTAAGCGGCGAAGTGCGCACCGCGATCTTTGACGATTGGCAGCCCAAGGTCACCCTGACGTGGGAACCGACGCCGGATCTCACCATCTATGGCGGATATAGCCGCGGCTTCCGGTCGGGCGGGTTCAACCAGACCGGCGTTGGCGCTGAATCTGTCAACAACGCCATTGTCGGCGTGGGCGACATCTTCAACGCGGAAACCGCCGATACGTTTGAATTCGGTGCCAAGGCGCAGCTCGGCCCGGTGCGCTTGGCAGGGGCGGCCTATACCACCCTGTCGCAGAACAGCTATTTCTTCGTGTTTCTGGCCCAGTCATCGACCCAGAACCTCGGCAATATTCCCCAGACGCGCCTGACCGGGTTCGAACTGGAGGCGAGCGCCGAAGTCCTGCCGAATTTTGACATCAACGCCGCGATCGGGGTGACGGACAGCAATATTCAGGAATTCCCCGATCCCACCGTGATCGGCAACGAAGCCCCGCAAATCTCGCGCTATACGATCAACCTTGGCGCGCAATATGCAGGCCCGCTGACCGATACGCTCGACGCGCTGCTGCGGGTCGATTACCGCCGCCTTGGCCGGACGTTCTGGGAGCCGTTCAACACCACATCGCGCGATCCGGTTGACGTGGTTGATGCCCGTGCAGGCGTGACGGCGGGCGCTGTGTCGATTACTGCCTTTGCCGCGAACCTGTTTGATGAAACCTACAACGCCGAATTTTCGCCCGGTGGGTTCGTGTTCCGCGCCCGTCCGCGCCGTTATGGCATCGAAGTCGGCTATAAGTTCTAAGGGAGCACGCACGATCATGACGCAGAAAATTCTCGCGAACCGGCTGCATCACACGGCCTACGTGACCAAGGATCTGGAAGCCACGCGCGCCTTTTATGAAGACGTGCTGGGCTTCCCGCTGATGGCGACCTATTGCGAAAAGGACGAATTGTTCGGCAAGGAACGCGTCTATTGTCACGTGTTCTTCGAACTGGCTGATGGCAGCGCGTTGGCGTTTTTCCAGTTTGCCGATGCCGATGATCAGGCCGAATTCGGGCCTGACATTCCGTCGAGCCCGTTCATCCATGTCGCGCTTCAGGTTGATGCCGATGCGCAGGATGAACTGGCCAAGCGGATCGCTGCGGCCGGGATTACCGAACCGCAGACCTATGTGCTGGAACATGGCTATTGCCGGTCGCTTTATGTGACCGATCCCAACGGCATGATCATCGAATTCACCTATGACGATCCGCGCGCTGCCGCGCTCGATGCCGGTCGCCGGGCAGCGGCGCATGGGGAATTGCAGCGCTGGCTGGCAGGCCAGCACCACAACAACAACCCGTTCCGCGCCGAAGAAGCCGCCTGATCGCCGGGCCGTGGGGGCGCATGTAACCATGGCTGCCCCCCTGGCTGACAATCTGGCTCGTAATCTAGAGGTTGCTGTTCACGACGGCACGCTGCCCGTCGCGATTGCAGGGGGCAAAGAGCCCGGGCGCCCGCCGGTTATCCTGCTGCATGGCTGGACCCTTGATCACCGGATGTGGTCGCCGCAGATTGCCGGTCTGACAGCGGAAGGGTTCCAGCTTGCCATGCCAGACCGGCGCGGCTGCGGGCGGGCGACCGCTCCGCCTGACTGGGCGCGCGAGGCGGAAGATGTCCTCGCGATTGCCGATGCGCTGGGATTTGATCGGTTCGCGCTGGTCGGCCTGTCACAAGGGGCAACTGTCGCGCTGGACACGGCGCGCAGGTTTGACGCGCGGCTGACGGGCCTTGTGGTGTCGGGCGCGCCGCTGCCTGCGCTGGTGCCTCGTGATGAGGTGATTGATCTGGATCACTACCGCGCGCTCGCTGCGGTGGGCGATATGGCAGCGATGCGCGCTGACTGGGCGCAGCACCCGCTGATGCTGGGCCACTCGCCCGATGCCCACGCGCTGCTGAGCGTGATGCTCGCCGATTATGATGGGCGTGATCTTCGCGGGCGCGCTGACCCGCCGGAACTGCCGCGTGCGGCGCTGGCCGCGCTGGCGATGCCGGTGCTGGCGATGACAGGCGCGCATGATACCCCATGGCGCAAGGCCTGCGCGGCCGCGCTGGCCCACATTGCCCCGCGCGCAATGCACGCGTTGGTGCCTGACGCCGGCCATCTCGCCAATGCCGACAACCCTGCCGCATTCAACACGGCGGTTGCCTCCTTCCTGCGCAGCTGTTCCGATCCCAAGACAAGGCTCCCGATATGACCACGCGTTTCCTCACCACCCATGTCGGCAGCCTGCCGCGCCCCGAAGCCCTGCTCAATCTGGTGTTCGCGCGCGAAGGCGGCGAGGCGGTGTCCGAAGCCGATTTTGACGCCGCAGTGGAAGAAGCCACAGCCTATGTCATCGCCCGACAAAAACAGGCAGGCATATCAATCGTCAATGACGGCGAAATGTCCAAGCCCTCCTACGCCACCTATATCAAACACCGCCTGTCAGGCTTTGGCGGGGAGGCCGGGCAGTATGAATTCGCTGACCTCGAAGCCTTCCCCGGTGCCAAGGCGCAGGTGTTCGGCAACAAGGGCCGTGCCAAGCGTTCCGCCCCCGCCTGCACTGCGCCGATTACCGTGATCGACATGGAAGCCCCGCGCATCGATGCCGAACGGCTGGTGCGCCTCGCAGATGGTCATGCCACCTTCATGTCCGCTGCATCGCCGGGCGTCACCGCGCTGTTCTTCCCCAACCAGTTCTACGCCAGTGACGAGGAATATGTCTTCGCGCTCGCCGAAGGATTGCGTCACGAATACGAGACCATCGCGGCTGCCGGGATCACCTTGCAGGTCGATTGCCCGGATCTGGCGATGGGCCGCCATGTGCAGTTCACTGACTTGAGCCTTGAAGACTTCCGCAAGCGCATCGGCATGAACATCGCCGCGCTCAATCATGCGGTGCAGAACATTCCGGCGGAACAATTGCGGATGCACCTGTGCTGGGGCAATTACCCCGGCCCGCACCATTGCGACGTGGCGCTGGGAGAGATCGCCGACATCGTCTGGACGGCCAGGCCGCAGACTGTGCTGATCGAAGGCGCCAATCCGCGCCATGCGCATGAATTCGCCTTTTTCGCCGATCACCCGCTGCCCGATAACAAGGTGCTGTGCCCCGGCATGGTCGAACCGCAAAGCCCCTATATCGAACACCCCGAACTGATCGCGCAGCGGATTGGCCGCTATGCCGATCTGCTCGGGGCAGAGCGGGTGATGGCGGGGGTCGATTGCGGGTTCTCCGTCCATGCCGGCAGCAATGCGCTCGACCCCGAAATCGTCTGGGCAAAGCTCACCGCGCTGTCCGAAGGGGCGGAAATCGCCAGCGCCAAGTATTTCTGAGCCTATTTCTGAAAAACCGCCGCTTGCCGCAGGCGGCGCAGCGGGGCTAACACGGTAGGCGATGAGCCAGCCCTCCGCCGCGCCACCCCTTACAGCCCTTGTGGTGGAGAACGGCGTCGTCGCCGAAATCGCCGCGCACGAGGTGGCGCTCTATAACGGCCCGGGTTTCGTCTGGCTCCACGCAGAGGGGGCGGCGCAGGTGAGCCGTGAGGACTTGCCCGGCTATGTCCCGATGATGGCCGCCAATGCACTGCTGGCGCACGAAACCCGCCCGCGCTGCGACGAGGTGGATGATGCCGCGCTGATCAACCTGCGCGGCACGGCAGCCGATACGATGCAGGACAGCGATGGGCTGGTCTCAATCCGGGTGTGGGTTGAAGGCAAGCGGGTCACATCTGTTAGCCGTCACCGCCTCGCCGCGCTTGCCAAGGTCGAAGCGGCGATGCGCGCCGGGCGGCTGACGGACGGGGGTGATTTCGTGGCGACCCTGGCACAGGCAATCAGCACCGTGCTTGATCCGCAGGTGGCCGGTCTCGGCGACAGCCTCGATGATTGCGAAGGGATGCTCGACGGCGGCGATATCTATGCACTGCGGCGCAAGATTGCCTTCATCCGCTCACAAGCGATTGTGCTGCGGCGCTTCGTTGCGCCTGATCGCGATGCGCTGGGCGTGATGGCGCAGCTTGAATTTGACTGGATCAGCAAGGATGACCGGATGCATCTGCGCGAGGCAGCCGATCGCTTTGCCCGCATGGCCGAAGAACTCGAGGCCGTGCGCGAACGCGCCGCGCTGCTGCACGAACAGCTGACCGATCTGCGCGCCGAAAAGGTCGATCAGCGCTCTCTGGCGATTGCAGTGGTGGCGTTCATCTTCCTGCCGCTGACCTTTATCACCGGGCTGCTCGGCATGAATGTCGGCGGCATCCCCTTCGCGCAACAGGCTTGGGCCTTCTGGGGTGTGACGGCGTTCTGCATGGTGATCGGGGCGGCGGTGATGGGCTGGTTTGCGTGGCGGCACTGGCTGGAAGATTGAGCAGGCTTGACCAACTGCCCGGAACCGTGGCAATGGCCCGCCCCGTCCAGAAGGGGCGAGACCCCTTCTGACCGCGTCTTGACCCGGTTTCATGTGAAGCATTTACGGGGTAGACCAACGACGATGCGGGTGTAGCTCAATGGTAGAGCAGCAGCTTCCCAAGCTGACGACGAGGGTTCGATTCCCTTCACCCGCTCCAGCGCCCTTACGGTAATTGCGCGGGTTCCGGTTCCGGTCCTCGCTTGGCTCGTTCACCTCCGCGCTACGCACCACTTCTGTCCAGCGGCTCTCCTGTTGCAATGGGGCCGGGTCAGAATGGCCGGAAAGCGCTCTGAGCGCCGGATGTCCCACACCGTGGAGCACCCGGCGCTTCTGACTTACGCTTCCGATCGGCTCCTGAGCGCGTCGAAGCCTTGGCGTATGAGCAGTTCACCGTTGCGCCATACCAATTTGAGTTGGTCCTGCGCAGGATCGATGTCATCCAGCCTCACGGATACCAGCCTGCCATTCTCCCGAATGACCGCCTGGCGCCCAGCCTTGCTACCTTTGGTCGGATCGGTCGCGGGCCTCTTTGACACATCGTGCCAGTTGCCGTCAGCATCCTTCAGCGCGTTGGCCTTCATGGCAAAACGCAGCGTATCGCGGTTTACCTGCTGCAGCAGCCCACCGCCCATGCCGAAGGCGATGTTGTCGATGGCAAAGCCTTCCTCGATCATGCGGTCGACCAGGCGAGCAATGCTGCCGATATTCATCCCGTCGCCCTGGATGACGCGCACATGCGGGTCGAGCACGCGGAAGCCTTTGCGATTGGTCGTGCCGCCGAACTTCTCCCACAGCGTTTTCACCGTACGCAACGGGGTTTCGATCGGATCGCCGCTATCTGGCCGCACAACCAGCGTGCCCTTGCGGGTCAGCACCTTCTCACGAAG
>JANQTR010000047.1:0-1664 GCA_030731635.1 Erythrobacter sp.
TATCAGGCGGTGATGCTGGCGCTTGATGCCAAATGGCTGACGGCGGCAGGGGTTGATCCGGGAATCGTCAAGGCGGCGGTAGGCCTGTCGGGCCCCTACGACTTCTATCCCTTCGACAGCCCGCGTTCGATTGCCGCATTCAGCCAATGGCCCCGCCCGGAAGAAACGCAGCCGATCACCTATGCCCGCAAGGATGCGCCGCCGTTGCTGCTGGCAACATCGGACGGTGACACCACCGTGCGCGCCCGCAACGCCAACAACCTTGCAGCAAAGCTGCGCGTGCTCGGCGCTCCTGTGGCGGTCGAAAATTATGGCCCGCTTGATCACGAGGAAGTGGTGATGGCACTGTCCAAACCGTTCCGCAGCAAAGGCCCGGTGCTGGCAGACAGCGCGGCTTTCCTGCATGCGCAGCTGAGCCAATAGGCCATGTGGCTCTCCGAATCGCGCAACCCCAACGCGCCGCTCGCAGGGCTGAAGGTGGTGGAGCTGGCGCGGGTGCTGGCGGGGCCGTTCTGCGGGCAGATCCTTGCCGATCTGGGTGCGGATGTGATCAAGGTGGAAAGCCCGGAAGGCGACGGCACAAGGCTGTGGGGGCCGCCTTGGGTCGAGCGCACCGATGCGCACGGCACAGTCCACCGCGAGGCCGCCTATTACCATGCCTGCAACCGCGGCAAACGTTCGATCATCGCAGATTTTGGTGCAGCGGATGACCTTGCGCGGGTCAAAGACCTATGTGCCGCCGCCGATGTCGTGATCGAGAATTTCAAGACCGGCAGTCTCGCCAAATTCGGGCTCGACTACGCCAACCTTTCCGCCGCCAACCCCGGCCTTGTCTATTGTTCGATCACCGGTTTTGGGCAGACCGGGCCAAGGGCGCATGAAGCAGGGTATGATTTCGTCGCCCAGGGGATGAGCGGGCTGATGTCGCTGACCGGCGAACCTGAAGGGCATCCGTTCAAGATGGGCGTGTCGATCAGCGACCTTGCAACCGGGGTGTGGGCGGCAAACGGCATTCAGGCGGCGCTGCTGATGCGGGCGCGGACAGGCAGGGGCCAGCAGGTCGATATGAGCCTGCTCGATTGTTCGGTCGGGCTGCTCGCCAATCAGGCAACCTATTTCTTCACCACCGGCGACAATCCGCCCCGTATGGGCAATGCCCACGCGCAGGTTGCGCCATACGGTGTGTTTGCGGTGAGTGATGGGCACGTGATCCTTGCCCCTGCCAATGACGGCCTGTTTCACAAGCTGATGGATGTACTGGGGCTGAGCCAGCTATCGCGCGATCCACGCTTTCTCAGCAATGGTGACCGCACTGCCAACGCTACGGCCTTGGATGCCGAAATCGCTGTTGCAACAGTGGGTTGGACCAAGCAGGGCCTGCTCGATGCCTGCCATGCGGCTGGCGTCCCGGCAGGGCCGATCAACCGGCTGGACGAGGTCTTCGCCGATCCGCAGGTCATCGCAAGGGGGATGCGGATCGAACTGGGCGGAATGGCCGGGGTGCGCAGCCCGTTCACGTTTTCCGACGCTGAACTCGCGTTTGACCGGCCCTCCCCGATCCATGGCGAAGACGGCTAGGACAGGGCCCTCGCCCCGGCGCGCCAGAGGCGTTCAAACGGGCCTTGGCCCCAGTGCTTCACCCACAGCGGCGACCATGCCAGCAT
>JANQTR010000047.1:1764-6344 GCA_030731635.1 Erythrobacter sp.
GCCAGCAGTGCCGGGATCGCCACCAAAGCCGCGCCGCCAGCCAGGCGTTGCAGCAAGAAAGCGCGCCATTCGCCCTTGAGCATCCCGGACTTCCACAGCCCCATACCCAGTGCAATTGCGGCGAGGTTGATCGGCAGCGAAGCGGCCACTGTCATCAACTGCGCCGGAATGCTCGAACCGCGCCGCATGATCCGCTCCCCCAGCCCTTCGCGGCCCTGTTCGAGCAATGCGGCAATCGCCGCCGGGTCACGGCCAAACTGTCGTTCCGCCCATAACAGCGCGTCAGAGCCCCAATGTTTCACGTGAAAATCGACCAAGGGGGCACCTAGCGCGGTCAAGCCGAGGGCAAGATGGACCAAGACCAGGCCTAGCGCGACCGCCACCAGCGCCCGTGCCGACAGCCCTGCCATCACCGGCATGGCCAGCCCCGCCAGCGCATAGGCGCGCAGCACATCATTGCTGGCCAGCAGCGTCGCGTGCACCAGCCCGATCACCATCAGCACCGCCATGCGGGCATAATGCGCGCGCCACGGCTTTTCCCCATCCCGTTGGGCGCCGCGCTCCAACAGGATCAGGCAGCCGACCCCGAATAGCATCGCAAACAGCGTGCGAAACTTGTCTTCGACGAAGACAAAGCTCACCAACCACACCCAATAGTCTGCCGGGCTGGTTCCGCCGAAGCTGAGCGGATTATAATAGGCCGGCGCTGGCAGCGCGAAGGCGTGGACGTTCATCCCCACGATCCCGATCACGGCCACACCGCGCAGCACGTCAAGCGCAAGGATGCGCTGACCGGGCAGAGCAGGGGCGGGCATCACCATGAATGACGCCCTAGCCTAAATCTCAGGCCAGCGCTGCCTTCAGATCAGCCACCAGATCAAGCCGTTCCCACGGGAAGAAATCGCCTTGCGGCTTGCGCCCGAAATGCCCGTAGGCCGCGGTCGGCTGATAGATCGGCTTGTTGAGTCCAAGGTGCGTGCGGATGCTGCGCGGGGTCAGCCCGCCCAGCTTGGCAATGCCGAGGATCGCGCGTTCGATCACGTCATCGCCGACCGTGCCGGTTTCATGCGTGTCGACATACAGTGACAATGGCTGCGACACACCAATGGCATAGGCAATCTGGATCGTGCAGCGCGTGGCAAGGCCCGCTGCGACGACGTTCTTGGCAAGGTAGCGGGTGATATAGGCCGCGCTGCGATCAACCTTGGTTGGGTCTTTGCCGCTGAACGCGCCGCCGCCATGCGGCGCTGCGCCGCCATAGGTATCGACGATGATCTTGCGGCCCGTGAGCCCCGCGTCGCCATCCGGCCCGCCGATTTCAAACGTGCCGGTGGGGTTGATGTAATAGACCGTGCCGCGCAGCAGCACCGGCGGGATAATGTCGGCCACCACCTTCTTCACATAGGCTTCAAGCTCGGCCTTCTTGGCCGGGTCATTCTCGTCATAGCCTTTCTTGTGCTGAGTCGAGACGACCACTGCGGTTGCCGCCACGGGCAGTGACCCTTCGTACCGCAGCGTCACCTGGCTTTTGGCATCCGGTTCAAGAAACGGCGCTTCGCCGGAGTGGCGATCAGCCGCCATGCGTTCCAGAATCTTGTGGCTGTAATACAGCGTCGCGGGCATCAGATCGGGGGTTTCATCGGTCGCGTAACCGAACATGATCCCCTGATCGCCTGCGCCTTCATCCTTGTTTTCGCCCGCATCCACGCCTTGCGCGATATGCACTGACTGGCCGTGCAGGTTGTTTTCAAACCGCAGGGTCTCCCAGTGGAAGCCGTCCTGTTCATAACCGATCCGCTTGACCGTAGCGCGCACGGTGGCTTCGATTTCTTCCTTGGCACCCGCAGCCCATTCGCCGTTTTCGTACACGCCCTTGCAGCGGATTTCGCCCGCCAGCACGACCAGCTGCGTGGTGGTCAGCGTTTCGCAGGCGATGCGCGCTTCGGGGTCTTTCGACAGGAACAGATCGACGATGGCGTCAGAAATCTGGTCGGAAACCTTGTCCGGGTGGCCTTCGGAGACGCTTTCGGAGGTGAAGAGATAATCGGTGCGCATGAAATCTCCGGGGACTGAAACTGCGGTGCCGCGCCGGATTCAGACCCTTATGCAGATATAAGGAAATCTTTATGTCCGACCTTGTGTGTGTCCGCCCTAGCCCCGCGCGCGGATCAGCGCAAGCACTCTTGGCAAGCCGAGGCCCAGCGCGATCAGCATCAACGCCCAGCCAAAGGTGAGCCAGTGCCCGGCACGCGCGAACAGCGTGGGTGGCTTCGCGGCGGGGACCATCCCCTCCACCGCATCGGCCTTGCCCGGCCCGATGTGGTTGCGCACGATCCCGTTCGCATCGATCACCGCGCTGATCCCGGTGGTGGTGGATCGCAGCACCGGCAGGCCTTCCTCGATCGCGCGCATTCGGGACTGTCCAACGAACTGCGGCGAACCCCAGCTGCCGAACCAGCCATCATTCGATGGGTTGAAAAGGAAATCTGGCCGGTTCGCCCGATCGGTTACCTCTCCGGAAAACACAATCTCGTAACAAATTTGCAGCCCGACCTTGCCATGCACACCAAGGTCGATGGTGCGTGGCCCCGACCCCGGTTGATAGTCGATGCTGCCCGCCACCAGCCGCGACAGGCCAAGCGGTTCAAGCAAGTCCCGCATCGGCAGGTATTCGCCGTAAGGCACCAGATGCGCCTTGGCATAGCTAGCGGTAATTTCGCCTTCGCTATTGAGCGCGATCACCGAATTGCGCGCGCTGACCGCGCCTTGGCTACCATCCTCACGCGTGCCGATGTCGAGATTGACCACCCCGGTCAGCAGCGTCGATTGCGGGCCGATCACGCGCCCCAGACGCTTGCGGGCGAATTCGGGATCGGCCCCGGCGGTCACCTGGAAATAATACCGTTCTGGATAACCATCTTCGAGGTAATCGGGAATCGCGCTTTCGGGCCACAGCACGATCCGCGATTGGTTCTGCCCCGGCGTGGTGAGCGCTGCGATCCGAGCGAATTGCTCTTCAAACTTGGAGGCATCGTTGATTTCGGACTGTTTGAGCAGCGGTTGGACCAGGGTGTAGCGGATATCTGTGGATTGCAGGGTCGCAAAGTTCGGAATGTGCATGACGAACGCCATCGCGGCCAGCGGCACAATCATATCGCTTAAACGCCGCCGCGTTGTGGCTGCGGCAAGGCCCGTTCCCATCAGGATGGCTAGCCCAGAAAGCACGTAAGTCCCCATCCATGGCAACAACCGCCCAAACCCCGGCGCTTCCCACCCGCCCAGCAGCATCAGCCCCAGCGGCGGCCAAGGATAGCCGGTGAACGCCCAGCCGCGCAGCCATTCAGTGACAATCCACGCGCCTGCGAAGACCAGCCCGAAGGCCCACAGCGGACGCTTCTTCGCCAGCACATGCGCCGCCAGCGCCGCAAAGGCGGGATACCACGCCAGATAAATGCACAGCAGCGGCACCGCCGCCCAGCCGAGCACTTCGGGCATCTTGGCCTGATGGGTGAAGGCAGTCGCGATCCAGTTATTGGCGAGCGTCAGATGCGCCCAGCCGAAACACCAGCCCAGCCACAGCGCTGCGCGCTTGGTGGGTGCCGTGTAGATCAGCCAAACGAACCCCGCCAAGGCGGCAAGACCCAGCGGCCACAGGTGCAAAGGCGGATAAGCACAGGCCGCAATCAGCCCCAAGGCAATCGCGGTCAGTGCGGGCCAGCGCTGCATCAGCGCCGGGATCGCGGCAAGGCGCGCGCGCAGGGTTCCGGCTTCCATCACGGACACGCCCCCGCGCAGCGCGTTCTATCAGCCGACCGCTTCGAGCGTGCCGTCGCTATCGCCAGAGCTGTCACGCGTGTCATCGCCGCGAATCGACGGCGGGAGGATCGACGAATCGAGCACGCTGCGGCTGTCGTCAGCGGCCTTGCGCGGCTTGCGGACACGCGGAGCCGGCTTGTCCGCGGGCGTGTCAGCGGATTTTTCGGCAGGCTTTTCGCTGCGCGCACCCTCGGCCCGTTCGGGACGGTTGGCACGTTCCTGGCGCGGCGCGCGTTCGGCACGGGGCGCGCGTTCGCTGCGCTCACCACGGCTATCGTCGCTCGTCTTGCGCGGCTGGCGGCGCGTGTTCGGCTGGCGTTGCTGCTGCCCCCGATCATCACCGCGATCATTATTACGATCGTTCGACAGGAACGGTTCGCCTTCCTGACCCGATTCGCCTTCTTCCACGTCGTTGCGCGCACCCGCATCCTGCTGTTCGTAACGCGGGCGCGATGCCTGTTCGCTGCGGCGGCCGCGATCAAAATCGAGATCGTCGTCGCTGTAATCTTCGGCCTGATCCCGTTCGTCATTGCGACGCGGATTGCCACTGGCTCCGCCACGCTGTTCGTCCTGACGCGCCTTGTTATCGGCGATCACGCGGAAATAGTGGTCGGCAAACTGGAGGTAATATTCCATCTGCACGCGGTCGCCATTATGCTGGGCGTCCTGCGCGAGCTTTTTGAACTTGTCGAGCATCTGCGGTGCATTACCCCGCGCGCGGCTGTCAATCCGGTTGAGCTGGCTGCCATTGCCGCCCTGAGGGC
>JANQTR010000048.1 GCA_030731635.1 Erythrobacter sp.
TGGTGAAAGTCCGCGCCAGCGCGAAGGGCCGCGTCCTCGGCGTGTCGATTGATGATAGCCTGATGAACGCCGATGACAAGCAGATCGTCGAAGACCTGGTGGCCGCCGCATTCAACGACGCGCGCGACCGGGCTGATCGGGTGTCAAACGAACAGATGCAGGCGATGCAAAGCTCGATGGGCCTTCCGCCGGGGTTCAACCTACCGGGCTTGGGGTGAGGGCAAATTGCGAGGCGAGTTCGCCTTTAAGCTGATTGTGGCGCATTGCGCCGGCCTGCTCGCACTTGCGACCGCCGGGACCGTAATGAGCGCGGATCCGGGGGCGAGCATTTTCTTCGCTTTCTTCATTATGGGGATAGCCCTGTCAGCATTGCTATTCCTGCCGATCTTTGCCCTAACGACGGTGTTCGTCCGCGACGTGCTTCGGTATCGTCTCGCCTTTCTCTTGCTCGGGCCAGTGGCGGTGACGGCATTGGCATCCGCCCTGTTCGGCGCTGAGATGTGGAAGATGGTTGCACCTCAGACGGTTCTGTCCTCGCTCGTGCTCTTCCTGCTTCTGCTTGGAGTGAATGATCCGGACAGCGCAGCCGCCTGATCGTTGGCGCCGTCCACAGTCTGAACATCGCGCCCCATTGCGGCCCGCCGGAGGGCTACCCATATTCTTCTCAAAGGCAGGCCCCTATGGCCGCCATGGATACAAAAACATGACCCAGACTTTCCCGCTCCTCCCCTTGCGCGACATTGTCGTTTTCCCCGGCATGGTGGTGCCGCTGTTTGTCGGCCGCGACAAATCTGTGGCCGCGCTTGAGGCCGCTATGGAGGCGTCCAAGGACATTGTCCTGATCGCGCAGCTTGATCCGGGCTGCGATGATCCGGAAAGCGATGATCTGTATGATGTCGGCGTGATTGCGCAGGTGCTGCAGCTGCTCAAGCTGCCCGATGGCACGGTGCGCGTCCTTGTCGAAGGCAAGTCCCGCGCAAAACTGTCTGCGCTGGTCGACCAAGGCTCGCACGTGGTTGCCGAGGTTGAGCTGATCGATCCCGAGACGGTGTCAGGCAGCGAAGTCACCGGCTTGATGCGGCAGGTGGTCGAACAATTCGGCGAATATGTGAAGCTGAACAAGAAGATGGGCGAGGATGCCGGGGTTGATCTGACCGATGTCGATGATGCCGGGCAGCTTGCTGATACCATCGCTGCGACCATCAGCGCCAAGGTATCGGACAAGCAGGGGCTTCTGACCGAAACCAATCCGCTCAAGCGGCTGGAACTTGTCATGGCCTTCATGGAAGGTGAGCTGTCGGTGTTGCAGGTGGAACGCCGCATCCGTGGGCGTGTGAAGCGCCAGATGGAAAAGACCCAGCGCGAATATTATCTCAACGAACAGCTCAAGGCGATCCAGAGCGAATTGGGCGGCGGTGACGGTGAAGACGGCAACGAAATCGCCGAACTCACAGAGAAGATCGAAAAGACCAAACTGTCCACGGAAGCCAAGGCCAAAGCGCTGGCGGAGCTGAAAAAGCTGCGTTCCATGCAGCCGATGAGCGCTGAGGCAACGGTGATCCGCAACTATCTCGATGTGCTGCTCGGCCTGCCGTGGGGTAAGAAATCCAAGCTCAAACGCGACATTGGCAAGGCGCAAGAAGTGCTCGACGCCGATCACTATGCGCTTGAAAAGGTCAAGGACCGCATTGTCGAATACCTCGCAGTGCAAGCGCGAACCAACAAGTTGAAGGGGCCGATCCTGTGCCTCGTCGGCCCGCCGGGTGTGGGCAAGACCAGCCTCGGCAAGTCGATCGCCAAGGCGACGGGGCGTGAATTTGTGCGCCAGTCGTTGGGGGGGGTCCGCGATGAGGCTGAAATTCGCGGCCACCGGCGCACCTATATCGGTTCGATGCCGGGCAAGATTGTCGCCAACCTGAAGAAAGCCGGCACGTCGAATCCGCTGTTCCTGCTCGATGAAATCGACAAGCTTGGCCAGGATTTCCGCGGCGATCCGGCCTCGGCGCTGCTCGAAGTGCTCGATCCCGAACAGAATGCCAAGTTCCAGGACCACTACCTCGAACTCGACCTCGATCTGTCCGACATCATGTTCGTGTGCACCGCCAACAGCCTCAACCTGCCGCAGCCGCTGCTCGACCGGATGGAAATTATCCGGCTGGAAGGCTATACCGCGGACGAGACGGTCGACAGTGCGCAGCGTCACTTGGTCGCAAAGCAGGTCGAGGCACACGGCCTGAAGAAGGGCGAATTCACGCTCGAAGAAGCGGCCTTGCGCGATCTGATCCGGTTCTACACCCGCGAAGCAGGCGTCCGCACGCTTGAGCGCGAAATCGCCAAACTGTGCCGCAAGAGCCTGCGCCGCATTCTCGAAAAGAAGGCAACCAGCGTCACTATCACGCCGGAAAACCTCGGCGATTTCTCGGGTGTGCGCAAATTCAAGCACGGCATGAGCGAAGATGAAGCGCAGGTCGGCGCGGTGACAGGCCTTGCGTGGACATCGGTAGGTGGGGAATTGCTGACCATTGAAAGCGTGACCACCGTGGGCAAGGGTGAGGTCAAGACCACCGGCAAGCTTGGGCAGGTGATGAACGAAAGCGTCGCCGCCGCCTTCAGCTTCGTCAAGGCGCGCGCGCCCGCTTACGGCATCAAGCCGAGCCTGTTCCAGCGCCGCAATGTTCACATCCACCTGCCCGAAGGTGCAGTGCCCAAGGATGGGCCGAGCGCCGGGGTCGGCATGGTCACTTCGATCGTCTCGACCCTCACGGGCATTGCGGTGCGTCCCGATGTGGCGATGACGGGCGAGGTCACCCTGCGTGGCCGTGTACTGGCGATCGGCGGGCTCAAGGAAAAACTGCTCGCGGCGCTGCGTGGCGGGATCAAGACCGTTCTTATTCCTGAAGACAACGTCAAGGATCTCGCGGAAATCCCTGCCAATGTGAAAGAAGGTCTGGAAATCATCCCGGTCAGTCACGTTGACGAGGTGTTGGCGATAGCCTTGGTCGAAGCCCCGGTGGCGATTGAATGGACCGAAGCGGATGATCTGGCGAGCCAGCCGGGCGCGGCGGCTCCCGCTGCAACCGCACCGGGATCAGAGGTGCCAACAGCGCATTGAGCAGCTATCGCATGCGATCAAGCCGCGATTCGCGGTGAGATCGCACGCCTTTTCGGCAATACAAAAATGTGAAAATCGCTCGGCGAACGTCGGTTCGGCGTGGAAATGGCTAGGATTTCGGTTCGGCGGTTTGGCCAAGGCTATTTGCCTTTGACAGCCTTGGCAAAAACGTCTCAACTTGCGCGCTTTGGACGATCGCGATTCACGCCGCTCCGACGAAATTCTGAACCGAGGGGGTTCCCGAATGAACAAGAACGACCTTATTAGTGCCGTTGCCGATGCAAGTGGCCTATCCAAAAGTGATGCTTCGACCGCTGTCGAAAGTGTGTTTGATGCCATTACCAAAGCCCTGTCCGGGGGCGATGAAGTCCGCTTGGTCGGCTTTGGCACCTTCTCGGTTGCCAAACGCAAGGCATCCATGGGCCGCAATCCGCGCACCGGTGAACCGATGCCGATCAAGGCTTCGACCCAGCCCAAGTTCAAGGCTGGCAAGGGGCTGAAGGACGCGGTCAACTGATCGCGTCTGCTGCTTGATTGCTGTTCGGATTCGTACACCAATAAACCCCGTCAGTCGTAACGGCTGACGGGGTTTTTATTTGTCCGTTGGGCCCGCTCGCAGCGCGATTAGCGCGCAGCGGCAATCAGCGCGGTGGGTGCCTGCGTTGTGCGTAGGCTGATATTCCAGACCAGCACTTCGCCCCCAGCTTCAACTGACGGCCCTTCGTCGGTGTTATTGGCCAAAATCCGCATTCCCGGCGCAGCGCGCATGGTGAAGGTGCCGTCGATCATCGGGATGCCGGGGATGGATTTTTCCCCGCCGCCATTATCCTTCATTTCTTCTGCGGCGCCCATCGCAGCCAGCCCAGCTAAAGATCCCATGCCCATCATCGCACCCAATCCGGCGCTATCACCGCTCTGTGCAGCAAATCCCGGAGCGTTGATCCGTACCTGACCGCCTTTGCGCTGGATCATCTGCACAAACGGATTGGCCGCGGGAAACCCTTCGATCATCGGGAACATGAAATCGTGGCCCAGGGTACCGGTCACGCGGTAGCTGACGTCGAACACCCCGTCGCCCTTGTGGACCACCCGGTCCCAGCCCTTTTGCCGTTGCAGCAGGCGCACCAGTTCCTCGGCAGCCTTGGGATCGGACGGATCAATCCCGCCCATCAGCGCTGCCATCTGCTTGGCTTCACTTTTCTGTCGTTCGGCGCGATCCTGCGCTTCGGCCTCCCACACCTCGCGCTGGGCGGCTACTTCGTCGGGAGTGCAATCCCGGCTTTCGAAGGTTTCGTCGTCATAGCAATCCGGAGAAAAGGCGTCCGCGCTCAGGGCATCCATCTGCGCGAGCTTGGATAGGCCGAGGAAGAAAATTTCGCCTTCATAGCTGAAAGTGAAGCTGTCCGGCCCGGTCAGCGCCAGTTCCGATGTGAATTTGCCTGGCGTCATGAAACAGCCCGATAGCACGAGCGCAAAGCCCGCCAGCAGTGCAGCCGCGCGCAGGCGGATGGTGGTCAGGATCGTCATAGTGCTCCCCTCGTTGCGCGATTGCGCGTGTCCCTCTTCGCCAGTTCTAGGCCCGTGTTGCCGCCGCATAAAGCGCAATTGCCGCTGCGTTTGAAACATTCAGGCTTTCAATTGCCGATGAGATTGGCAACTTGGCCAGGACGTCGCAGTGGGCTGCGATGTTCGGCCGTAGTCCTTCGCCTTCGGCGCCGAGCACGATGACAAGCGGCCCGGTGGGCATGATGTCGGCCATGACCGCTTCGGCCTCGCCTGCCAGCCCGATGCGCCAATATCCCGCCTCAGCCAGTTCATCGAGTGCGCGGGCGAGGTTCACTACCCGCACCCAAGGGACCGTCTCCAGCGCGCCGGATGCGGATTTTGCCAGCACGCCGCCTTCGGGCGGGGCGTGGCGATCCTGTGTGACAATGGCGGCGGCCCCGAAAGCGGCAGCCGAGCGCAGGATTGCGCCGACATTATGCGGATCGGTAACCTGATCGAGCACGACGATGGGGCGGCCGGGCTCGCCCAAGGCGACCTCGTCGAGGAACACATCCTCCAGCGGCGCGCATTCCAGGACCAGACCCTGATGCGGGGCATCCTTGGCCACCAGGCGCGCCAGATCGGCGGCCTGCGCGTGTTCGATTGGGAAGCCCGCCGGCAATTCGCCGTCGAGGCTGGCGAGTCCTTCGGGGGTGGCCCACAGCTTTGTATGCGCCCGTTCAGGGTTCTTGAGCGCTGCTTCCACGGCGTGGCGGCCCCATAGGCGCACCTGCCCACTGCTCGCCCGGCCAGAGCCTCGTCCCCCCTTCATACGGCCTGCGCGGCCCCTTAGGGCGCGTTTTCGTTCTTCCTTGGCCATGTCTGTTCCTTCATGCAGGCATCAAGCGCGCTCCCCTGCCAGCAGGGCCATTGACAGGCAAGCAGTGCTTCGCCAAAGGGGCGCCTCTCGGCGGTGAGCCCGGCTTCGGACTCGCGCTTTTTCAGAGCGGAACACGCTCAGGAATGCCCCCCTATCGGATAGGGGACTGTGTGGACAGGTGGCCGAGTGGTTAAAGGCAGCAGACTGTAAATCTGCCCGTGCAAGCGTACGCTGGTTCGAATCCAGCCCTGTCCACCACTTTCCCCCTATGTTCCACGTGAAACATTGGTTTGAGAGCGGGGCTGGACGGGCCTAGCAGGGGTCTGGCGCGACCTGTCGGGTATCAAGCGCCACCTGTTACGCCCCTAATCGAGGCTGGCGTGGAGGCTTGCAGGGCCGCCGAGTGGGCAGTAAGGCTGCGCGCCATGCAAGAGAGTTCCATGCAGAAATCGCAACTGACCCCGACCACGCTCACTGGCCGCCCGGTCATATCCGCCACCGGCCTGTTCACCCCCGCCGAGACGATCAGCAACGCTGAACTGGTCGCCAGTTTCAACGCCTTTGCCGATCGCCACAATGCCGTTCATGCCGATGCAATCGCGGCTGGCGAGGCTGAGCCGCTGGCGCATTCTTCGGTCGAATTCATCGAGAAGGCCAGCGGGATCAAGGCGCGCCATGTGATGAGCAAGGCGCCGATCCTTGATCCTGACACCATGGCCCCGCGCTGGGCCGAACGTGGCAATGATGAATTGTCGATCATGGCCGAAATCGGTGTGGCGGCGGCGCAGCAGGCGCTGGAGCGGGCAGGGCGCGCACCGCAGGATGTCGACGCAGTGCTGTGCGCAGCTTCGAATATG
>JANQTR010000049.1 GCA_030731635.1 Erythrobacter sp.
GCGCGGTGCTGCCAAGGGGATAGCGGTGCAAATGGGCAAGACAGTGATCCGCAGGGCAGTTTTGCTGGCGGTCGTGCTGGCTATCGCGGTGGGGGCCAAGGCCTGGCACGACACAATGCGCGCGCCGGTGGTTGAGCGGTTGGTGGTGGAAAGCGCCGCCCTGCCCGCAGGCGCAGCGCCGGTCACCATCGCGCTGCTGGCCGATATTCATGTCGCCGGACCAGACATGCCGCCATCGCGCTTGGCCGCCATCGTCGCGCAAGTAAACGCGCTGAATCCCGACATGATCGCGATTGCCGGAGACTTTATCAGCGAAAAACGCACAGCGACGCATGCCTATTCCGCCGCCGAGGTGATCGCGCCGCTGGGGCAATTGTCAGCGCCGCTGGGCGTGGTGGTGGTGCCCGGCAACCACGATCACTGGTTCGATTGGGAGGCGCTCTCTGCCGAAATGGCACGCTATCCGCAGATCATGGTGCTGCGCAATCAGGCGGCGCAGCGCGGGCCGGTGGTGATTGGCGGGGTGGACGATGATTTCACCGGCAAGGCTGATCTGCCTGCGACAGTGGCGGCGATGCCGCGCCAGCAAGGCCCACGCATCATGCTCAGCCACAGCCCCGATATCTTCCCGCAAGTGCCGGTCGATGTCGATCTGGTGCTGGCCGGACATACCCACTGCGGACAGATCGCCTATCCGTGGGGCGGCGCGCCTGCGACCATGTCGGATTATGGGAACCTGTATGCCTGCGGGGTCACGCGCCAGCACGGCAAGACCTTGGTGACCAGCGCGGGGCTCGGCACCAGCTTGCTTCCGGTGCGCATGTTCACCCATCCGGAAATCTGGCTGATAGAAATACGGCCGCCGCAGCGGTGAGCTGCGACGGCCGTTTTCCGATTCGAGGCGAGAGAAATCAGCCCGCGATAACCGCAGCCACTTCGGCGGCGAAATCGGTTTCTTCCTTCTCGATGCCTTCACCCAGCTGGAAGCGGGCATAGTCCTTGAGCACGATGGTCGTGCCCGCGGCCTTGCCTGCCTGCGCGACCAGATCAGCGATGACGGTCTTGTTGTCCATCACGAAGATCTGGCTGAGCAGCGCGTTTTCCTTGGCGAACTTCTTCACCGCGCCATCGACCATCTTTTCCTGCACGTCGGCGGGCTTGCCGCTTTCCGATGCCTTTTCAGCCGCGATCTTGCGTTCGCGGTCGAGCACTTCGGGGTCAAGACCGTCGGCATCCAGCGCCATCGGGAAGGCAGCGGCCGCGTGCATCGCGAGCTGCTTGCCAAGCGGTTCGAGCACGTCGGCGCCCGCTTCGCTTTCGAGACCGATCAGCACGCCGATCTTGCCGAGGCCTTCGGCTGCGGCGGTGTGCATGTACGAAATCACTGCGCCCTTATCGACCGCAACGGTCTTGATCCGGCGGATCTGCTGGTTTTCGCCGATGGTGGCGACATTGTCGGTCAGCTTGTCAGCCACGGTGCCGCCGTCGGGGTAAGCCGCCGACTTGAGCGCATCGACATCATCGCTGCTCAAACCGAGCGCGACCGCGGTGGTCTTGCGCACGAAATCCTGGAACTGATCGTTCTTGGCGACGAAATCGGTTTCCGAGTTCACTTCAACCGCCACGCCGCGAGTGCCCGAAACGGCCACACCGACGAGGCCTTCGGCAGCCGTACGGCTCGACTTTTTCTGAGCGGTGGCGAGGCCTTTGGCACGCAATGCGTCAACCGCAGCTTCGATATCGCCGCCTGCTTCGGTCAGCGCCTTCTTGGCGTCCATCATGCCAGCGCCGGTGCGCTCGCGCAGCTTCTTCACATCGGCGACGGAGAAATCGGCCATGGGAAATTCCTTTTCATTCGGTTTTGTGAGCGCCCGGCCCTGCCGCTGCCGTTGCAGGAGGGCAATGCCGGGCGCGCTATAGAAAGATTGTGACGGATGAACGGCGCAGCGCAAAAAACGCGCGCCGTTCATTCCGAAAGGATCAGGCGTCGGCGGCTTGATCAGCAGCAGGCGCTTCCGCAGCGGGGGTTTCTGCAACCACAGCTTCGACCGGGGGTTCAGCCATCGCGCCGAAATCGCTCGACACATCCTGCTGGAACTTGCCCTTGCCTGCCAGCGCCGCATCACCGATCGCCTGGCAATACATCCGCACCGCGCGGCTGGCATCATCGTTGCCCGGAACCGGGAAGGCGATGCCCGACGGATCGACATTGGTGTCGAGGATCCCGATGACCGGAATGCCAAGCACGTTGGCTTCCTTGATCGCGAGATCTTCCTTGTTGGCGTCAATCACGAACATCACGTCGGGAATGCCGCCCATGTCGCGGATGCCGCCGAGCGACGATTCCAGCTTGTCACGCTCACGCGTAAGCTGGAGCACTTCTTTCTTGGTGAAGCCGCTGGTGTCGCCCGAAAGCATTTCTTCCAGCGCTTTCAAACGGCGGATCGAACCCGAGATGGTCTTCCAGTTGGTGAGCATGCCGCCCAGCCAGCGGTGGTTGACGAAATGCTGGCCCGACATGCGCGCAGCTTCGGCAATCGGTTCTTGCGCCTGACGCTTGGTGCCGACGAACAGCACCTTACCACCCGAACGCACGGTCGATTCGACAAAGTCGAGCGCGCGCGCAAACAGCGGCACGGTCTGCGACAGGTCGATGATGTGAACACCGTTGCGCGCGCCGAAAATATACGGCTTCATGCGCGGGTTCCAGCGGTGGGTCTGGTGGCCGAAGTGAGCGCCGGCCTCAATCAATTGCTGCATCGTGACGACTGGTGCCGCCATAGGTAATTCCTTTCCGGTTGTTCCTCTGGAAGGCTGGAACCGCGCTGCGGAGTTCCCGCAAACGGCACCGGTATGTGCGCCTTCCATGTGAATTTGCATCGAGTCTGGACCGAGAGTCCAAGCAAGTGCGAGCGCGCCCTTAGCGGGGCGGCAGCGGGAAATCCACCCCTGATTGGCCCCATCCTGCAAATTTCAGACCACTCTGGTCACGAAGTTACTTGACACAATGGAACATGTAGGGAACAACTGGACAGAACAAAAAACGAACGTATGGACACTAAGGGAATTCACTATGCTCGACACCATGTTTTCTGCTGTGCTTTCTGCAGTGATCGCCATGTTGTTCACGCTAACCGCAATTGCAACGCTGCTGGCCATTGCCGATAGCATGCTGAAAGCACGGAAGGCCTATGCCCGGCTGATGAATGAAGCCGCGCTGATGCAGGCAAGCTTTGCCGTGACCGCCGCAATGCAGAAAATGCCCGTGCAATCCGCGCCAGTTCAGCGCGCGCGCGTGATGGCTATGCCGCAGCGCCGGACGCAGGGTCTGCCGGTTCAGCTGCGTCCTGCCGGCTTAGTTCCAGCCTACGCTGCTTGATCCGTCCATATTTCACAAGGCCGTAAGGCATCAGTGCGAGATACACCACGCTGATCGCGCTCAAGGTCCACCACGGTTCCATCAACAAGGCTGCAAATGCCAACCCGGTAAATGCAATCAAACCCAGCCGGATCGCCTTGCGCGGCCGAACCGAAGCCCAGCTTAGCGTGGCCATATTGGAAATCAACAGCACTGCGATCACCGCCAGCCAGATTGCTGTCACCACCGGGTGGCGAAAGAATTCCAGACCTGTCGCAGTCCACAGGTAGAACGGCGTAAAGGCCAGCCCGGCCCCAGCCGGTGCAGGCACGCCGGTCAGAAACCCGGCGGACTTGTGCGGCTGATCTTCGGTATCGATCTGGGCATTGAACCGCGCCAAACGCAGCGCGCAGCAGATCGCGAAAGCCAGCGCGGCAAACCAGCCCAAGCTTTGATAGGCCGGACCAATCGCCCCGAAATCCTTGAGCGACCACATATACAGGATCAGCGCCGGGGCGACCCCGAACGACAGCGAATCCGCCAGACTGTCCAGCTCCGCCCCGAACCGCGACTGCGCGTTCAAAAGCCGCGCGACCCGACCATCAAGCCCGTCAAGCACTCCGGCCAGCACCACCAGCGCAATCGCAAACCCCCAATGCCCTTCGGTGGCAAAGCGAATGCCGGTAAGGCCTGAACACAAGGCTGCTGCGGTAATCGCATTGGGCAGCATCGCTCGCAGCGTCAGCCCACCCGCGCTGGCATCGCGCCGCGACGGGAGGACATCTTCATCCTCAGCCGCCTTGGGGCCAAGCCGCGCAGGGAAAAACGGCATCCGCCGCTGTTTGGGCTGCCTGCTCATTGCGAAATTCCCTCAATCAGCCCGCGCTGGCCAATTTCCGCCAGCACCGTCTCACCGGCAATGGTCGTCTGACCGATCATCACCTTGGGATCGGTCCCGGCTGGCAGATAGACATCAACCCGGCTGCCGAACCGGATCAATCCGACCCGCTGGCCTTTGCCGACCATATCGCCCGGCTTCACAAACGGAACAATCCGCCGCGCCACCAATCCGGCAATCTGGGTAAAGCCCAGCTTCAGCCCATCACTGCGTTCGATCAGAATGTGCTGACGCTCATTCTCGTCGCTCGCCTTGTCGAGATCGGCGTTCAGGAACTTGCCTGGGATATAGACCACGCGCCGCACTGTCCCACCCACCGGGGTGCGGTTGATGTGGACATCGAACACGCTCATGAAAATCGAAATGCGGGTGACCGGCCCAGCGGGCAGGCCGCCATAGCCCGAGCCATCATCGATCTGGAATTCAAGCGGCGGTTCAACCACCTCGATCAGGGTCACCAAGCCATCGGCAGGGGCAACAATCGTGGTATCGCCCTGCGGCACCACCCGTTCGGGATCGCGAAAAAACGCGAACACACCCAAGGATACCAGCATCAGCGGCCAGCCAACCAGTTCCCAATCGAGCGCGAGCAAAAAAAACAGGCTGACCGCAACTGCGATAAGACCGAATTTGCGTCCTTCCGGGTGGATCGCGGGCCAGCTCCAGCCTGCCTCGCCCCGGCCCTTGTTATCGAGGATTTCACCTGCCATCACTTGGCTTCTAGGGAGTGCGGCGCAAGGTCGCAAGCAAGTCGGCCAGAACGATCGGGCTCATCCGGCCTTGCGCAGGAAAACCGCCCCGGCCGAATAGCCCGCACCAAAGCTGCAAATCAGCCCGGTGTCGCCCGGCATCAGATCATCCTGGTGCAGGTGAAACGCGATGATCGACCCGGCGCTGGATGTATTGCCGTAAGTATCGAGCACGGTAGGGCTTTCGTCCTCGCTTGCTTCGTGGCCCAACACCTTTTGCGAAATCAACCGGTTCATGCCGGCGTTCGCCTGATGCAACCACAGGCGGCGCAAGGATTGCGGGTCGATGCCAAGCCGCGCGGATTCCTCAAGGATCATCTGCGCCACCATCGGCACCACCTCCTTGAACACCTTGCGACCTTCCTGCACGAACAGCTTGTCCGGCGCGGTGGCGGTTTCGGGCGCGGCGCGATTGAGGAAGCCGAAATTGTTGCGGATGTTGTTGGAAAACACGGTTTTCAACCGGGTACCCAGAATATCCCAATGGTTCTCCGGCGCAATCGCGGCATCCTCCACCAGCACGGCGGTGGCGACATCGCCAAAGATGAAATGGCTGTCACGGTCGCGCCAGTTGAGGTGGCCCGATGTGATCTCGGGGCTGACGACCAGCACAGAACGGGCGTTGCCAGCGCGGATGTAATCAGCGGCGGTCTGGATCCCGAAGGTGGCAGACGAACACGCGACATTCATGTCGAACCCGAACCCGTCGATCCCCAGCGCCTGCTGGATTTCGATCGCCATCGCCGGGTAGGCGCGCTGCATGTTCGATGCAGCGCACAGCACCGCATCGACATCTTCGGGACGGCGACCGGCGCGCTCCAGCGCCTGCTTTGCCGCAGCCACGCCGATTTCGGCCATGATCGAGATTTCGTCATTGCCGCGTTCGGGCAGGCGCGGGCACATGGTCGCGGGATCGAGGATCGGCGCCTTGCTCATCACATGGCGCGCCTTGATCCCGCTCGCCTTTTCGATGAACTCGGCCGAGGAATAGGTCAGCGCTTCGGCCTCGCCTGCGGCAATCGCATCAGCGTGCGCGGCATTGTGCCGGTCGACAAAGGCGTTGAAGCTGGCGACCAGTTCATCATTGGAGATGCTGTCAGCGGGGGTGAACAGGCCGGTCGCGGAGATCACGGGGCGACCTGTCAGGGTGATTTGCGTTTCCTGCATGGGGTTCTCTTGCATGGGAGGCGCGCTTTACTGCCCGGCCCCGCTGCCCGCAAGTCCCGCAGGTGCAGGTTTCAGATCGAGCACGTCCTTCAGCAGCGGATTGGAGAAAGTGCGCGCATGGACAAAAGCGCTTCCCGACGCTTTTGGGGAACAATATATC
>JANQTR010000050.1 GCA_030731635.1 Erythrobacter sp.
TACCTTGGAACGACCAAAGAGAGAAACTCAATGCTCTAATGTCCGCTTTCCACCCAATTTCAGACATTCCTGGACAAGCGCCGATATCCTGAAAGCTGACCTTCAACTCAGGTTACTCTCCAGCGCCAAGCGCCCCGCTTCCTCTCGCGCGAACGCCCGCTGATACGCAGGCCGCGCCGTCAGCCGTGCTCGATACGCCTTGAGGCTCTCCGGCACGCCATCATCCAGCCCCACGCTCTCAGCCAAGATCAGGGCATAGCCGACGCAGATATCCGCCACCGTAAAGCGATCGGCGCACAGGAATTCGCGGCCCTCTAGGCGCTGTTCGATCTTGATCAGCCGCTTGTGGAACCACTTGGCATAGGCCAGCCCGGCTTCCGCCCAGCCCTTGTCCTTCTCGAAGATGGCGAAGCGCATGTAGACCGTCTGCGGGAAGGTGATCGTGGCATCGGCGTGATAGGTGTAATCGCAATAGGCCGCGTAATCCGGCTCACCCGGCGCAATCGCCAGCGGGGTGTATCCTTCGCGGGTGGCGAGGTAGTGCGCAATCGCGCAGCTTTCGGTCAGCTGTGCGTCACCATCCACCAACAGCGGCACGGTGCCGAGCGGGTTCAGCGCCATGAATTCGGGCGCGAGGTAACGCGGCGGGAATGGCAGGATGCGCAGGTCGATATCCACCCCCGCTTCCTCCGCCGCCCAGGTCGCGCGCAGGCCCCGCGAACGCGCGCAGGTATATAGGATCGGTGTGGTCATAGTGACGGCCTAGTGTGCTTCCTCAGCTCCGACACCCAGCACTTTATGCAGGACAAAGGCGATCACTCCGCCCAGCGCAAGGCCCACCACCCCCGACAATGCCGCATAGGTCACCCAGCCAGCCACGCCGCCCAACGCCCCGGCAGCGGCGGCCACCACGCCTTCGGCCCCATGGATGATGTCATACAGCCCGTGAAAGCCAACCTCGTGCGTGCCGTGGACGATGATCCCGCCGCCGACCCACAGCATTGCCACAGTTCCGATGACCGACAGGGCCAGCAACAATTTCGGCACGAACCGCAGCAGAAAATGCCCCACCGACTGCTTCCAGGCCTCCGCCCGCTTTGTCAGGTAGAGGCCGACATCGTCGATCTTCACAATCACGGCCACGGCGCCATATACCGCCACGGTTACTACGATCGCCACCAGCGCCAGCGCCAACCCGCGCTCCCACCAGACATCGACGTCTAGCGCGGCCAGCGTGATCGCCATGATTTCGGCAGACAGGATCAGATCGGTGCGGATCGCTCCGGCCACGCGCTCTTTCTCGAATGCCACCGGATCGGCAATTTCGTCTTCAAGCGTGGCGCCGTGTTTGCCCAGCCCCAGCTTTTCCAACACTTTTTCCGCGCCTTCATAGCACAAGAACGCCCCGCCCAACATCAGGATGAAGATGATCGCTTGCGGCAGAAATTCCGACAAGACCATCGCGCCGGGCAGCAGGAACAGCAGTTTGTTCTTCAGGCTGCCCTTGGTGATCTTCCAGATGATCGGCAGCTCGCGCGCCGGGGAAAGGCCGGTGACGTAGCTTGGTGTCACCGCCGCATCATCGATGACCACACCGGCGGTCTTGGCCCCGGCCTTTGAGGCGGCGACGCCGATATCATCGATCGAGGCTGATGCCGCCTTGGCGATTACGGCAATGTCATCGAGCAGCGCAACCAATCCTGATGGCACAGAGGTGTTCCTTATCATGTGTCAGATACAATTGCCGCCTGCCCTGCCTGAACCTGCCGGACAAGTCTTGCAATTATACGCGAAAGCTATAAAGGCCCGCGCTTCGCATGGGAACCGCCCGGCGATTGTGGAAGAAAGCCGGAGGGGCCCCGTTCACGTCGAACGGATCAGCCAGCGATCGGCATGGAAGTGAAAGGACGCGAAGATGGCGCTCTATGAGCACGTCTTTCTCGCACGTCAGGATCTGAGCCAGGCTCAGGTTGACGCGCTGGCGGCGCAAGCCACCGAAATCGTCGAAGCAGGCAGTGGCAAGGTCACCAAGACCGAAACCTGGGGCCTCAAATCGCTCGCCTACAAGATCGAGCGTAACCGCAAGGCGCATTTCGTGATGCTCAACATCGATGCCCCCGGCACCGTGGTGGCAGAGCTTGAGCGTCAGACCCGTATCAACGAAGACGTCATCCGCTACATCACCATCCGCGTGGACGAACACGAGGAAGGCCCGTCCGTGATGATGCGCAAGAACGAACGCGAGCGTAAGCGTCGCGAAACCCGTGAGGATCGCGACTGATGGCACGCCCGTTTTTCCGCCGCCGCAAGTCCTGCCCGTTCGCGGCCAAGGACGCCCCGAAGATCGATTACAAAGACGTGCGTCTGTTGCAGGGCTTCATGTCCGAGCGTGGCAAGATCGTGCCATCGCGCATCACCGCCGTTTCCGCCAAGAAGCAGCGCGAACTCGCTCAGGCGATCAAGCGTGCGCGCCAGATCGGCCTGCTTCCCTTTATCGTGAAGTAAGAGGAGAATACCCATGGATATCATTCTCCTCGAACGGATCGAGAAGCTGGGTTCGATTGGTGACGTTGTCACCGTGAAGGACGGCTATGCGCGCAACTTCCTGTTGCCGCAAAAGAAGGCCCTTCGCGCCAACGAAGCCAACCGCAAGGTGTTCGAAGCCAACCGTGACCGGCTCGTGGCAGACAATGCCGAACGCCGCGCCGAAGCTGAAAAGCTGGGTGAAAAGGTCGCCGGTGCAGAAGTGGTGCTGATCCGCGCTGCCTCGAACGCTGGTCAGCTGTATGGTTCGGTCAGCGTGCGCGACATGGTCGCCGGGCTTGCCGATCAGGGCCACGACATCGACAAGCGCATGGTGATCCTTGGCGCGCCGATCAAGAATATCGGCATGCACAACGTCACCGTTGCCCTGCACCCCGAAGTGAGCGTGACGGTGAAGGCCAATGTCGCGCGTTCGGACGACGAAGCCAAGCTGCAGAGCGAAGGCGTCGACGTGCTGGCGCAGATGTTCGAAGACGAACAGCGTGACATCGAAGAGCAGGCCGATGCCACCCGCATCGACACCAGCCTCGAGCCGGGCGAAATCCCGGCCGAACTGCTCGAAGATCACGACGGCGAATAAGCCTGACCTTCCTGGCCAAAGCGGCCAAGATTACAAATACGGGCGCGGTGGTCGGCATGACCTCCGCGCCCTTTTTGTAAACAGGGGTTTGACCAAACTGCCTGTCGCTGAAAGATAACAACAAAGGAGCACAGCAGCTGCCATGATCGACATCCCCGCCATCCTCACCCAGTTGCAGAAGCACTATGACGACGCGGTGCGCACGCTCCGCAATGATGTGATCGCCTTTGGCCGAGATGGAACGATCCCCCCGCAGCGTAAGCGCGAGGATGGCAGCTACGCCTATCCGCAGATTACCCTGCGCTATGCCGGGGTCGGCGCACCGCGCGACCGCAGCCGGGCGTTTGGGCGGCTGGAAATGCCGGGCACCTACACCACCACCATCACCCGCCCCGATCTGTTCAGCGCCTATTTGACGGAACAGCTGCAGCTCATTGCCACCGAGTACGAAGTCGATGTGACAGTGGGCCGTTCGCGGCAGGAAATCCCCTTCCCCTATGTGCTCGATGGAGAGGCTGGTGCAGCCATGGTTGGCATTGCACCGATGGATATCGCGGCACACTTCCCCTCAACCGATCTGGCGCTGATCGGCGATGAGCTGGCTGACGGGATCGAATTCGACGAAGATCAGGATATGCCGCTGTCGCTGTTTGACGGCCTGCGGACAGACTATTCGCTCGCCCGGCTGAAACACTACACCGGCAGCGAAGTCAGCGACTTTCAGGACTTCATCCTGTTCACGAACTATCACCGCTATGTCGATGAATTCGTGAATTGGGGCGCGACCCAGATCGGGAATGATGGCTATGTCGCGCTGACCGGGGCTGCAGGTCTCGACATTCGTGAGCCCACCCCGCACGCACAGGATCAGCTGAATGACACCGCCTGGCGCCGCCACCAGATGCCGGCCTATCACCTGATCCGCGAGGACGGGCGCGGGATTACGCTGGTCAATATCGGCGTTGGCCCCTCCAACGCCAAGACGATCTGCGATCACCTCGCGGTGCTGCGCCCGCATGCGTGGATGATGATCGGCCACTGCGGCGGCCTGCGTTCAACCCAGAAGATCGGCGACTTCGTGCTCGCCCACGCCTATCTGCGCGATGATCACGTGCTCGACGCGGTGTTGCCACCCGAAGTGCCAATCCCGCCGATTGCCGAAGTGCAGCTGGCGCTGGCGGGCGCGGCAGAGGCAGTGTCTGGCGTGCAAGGAGCCAATCTCAAGCAGCGGATGCGCACTGGCACGGTCGTCACCACCGATGATCGCAACTGGGAACTGCGCTATTCCTCGTCAGCCAAGCGGTTTTCGCAAAGCCGCGCCATCGCCATCGACATGGAAAGCGCGACCATCGCCACGCAGGGCTATCGCTTCCGGGTGCCCTACGGCACGTTGCTGTGCGTCTCCGACAAGCCGCTGCATGGCGAGATCAAGCTGCCGGGGCAGGCCAACAAGTTCTACGAAGAAGCTATCGCCGCGCACTTGCAGATCGGCATCGTGACTGTGGCGCGGCTGCGGGACGAAGGCGACCGGCTGCATTCGCGCAAGTTGCGGGCTTTTAACGAGCCGCCGTTCCGGTAAGACCAATCTCGTCATGCTGAACTTGTTTCAGCATCCATGTCGCCGCTCCGGGCTACGGTGCGTGGGGAGGAATGGACCCTGAAACAGGTTCAGGGTGACGAAGGGTGCAGGCAAAAGGACGATTGCATGACCGAACCCAACCGCTCACGCTCCATCACCGGACGCATTGCCATCATCACTGGCGCGGCCAGCGGCATGGGCCGCGCCACCGCCAAGCTGTTCGCGGCTGAGGGTGCGCGGGTCGCAGTGACCGATCTCGACCTTACCGCCTGCGAAGCCGTGGCGGCAGAATGCGGCGCGAACGCTCGCGCCTATGCGCTCGACGTCGCGGACGGGAATGCGATTGCGGAGGTGGTAGCGCAGATCGCGGCGGATTTCGGCGGGATCGATATCCTCGTCAACAACGCCGGGGTATCCAGCTTCTGCGCGCTCGACGACCCAGCTTACGAAGACATCTGGCACCGTGCCCTCGCTGTCATGCTGACCGGGCATCAGCGGATGGTGCGCGCGGCGTTACCGTGGCTACGACAGAGCGATGCGCCCCGCATCGTCAACATCGCCTCGACCGAAGGCCTCGGCGCGACGCCCGGCGATACGCCCTACGTCGCAGCCAAGACCGGAGTAATCGGGCTGACGCGCGGGTTGGCGGTCGATCTTGGCCCCGAAGGCATCACCGTCAACTGCATCTGCCCCGGCCCGATCCGCACCGCGATGACCGATGCAGTGGCCGAAGAACACAAGACGATCTTCGCCAAACGCCGCACCGCGTTGCGCCGTTATGGTGAGCCAGAGGAGGTGGCGCACATGACGCTATCACTGGTGCTGCCCGCGGCGAGTTATATCACCGGGGTGGCGATCCCGGTCGATGGCGGGCTGATGGCGCGCAATGCGTGAGAGTGGCTCAGCCTATTGCTCGAGCAAGACGGGCGTAAAGCCGTTCGTCCGCGCCATTTCGTCAAACAACGCATCGGAGACGCCATTCAGGTGGCCTTTTGGCTTGGTCACATCGCGGCTTCAGCTTCGCCTTCTTCCGCGTCTTCTTCGGCAAAGACCAAATCCGCAACGAGATCAGCCGAACTTTCAAATCGCCTGATGCTGCTGAGGAAGACCGGCAGTGGGATCCCATCACCGGTCACAATATCCCAACTCACCACGGGATCGCCCTCATCATCAAGCTTGACTGCTGCGTAACGATACTTTTGCGCAATCTCGATCGCCTCTGCCGCAGTCCAAGGCTGTTTCCGATCAAAACCGACGTAAAGCTGAACCGAGTCGCAATCGTCGTTGGTTTCTTCGTCACAGCCATAGAAGAGCATTGACATTTTGTAGCCTTCGCCTTCGAACTTGATCATCGGGTCGCCGACGTCATCAGCCTCAAGCGTGGCATCATATCCAGCATTAAGCAGCGCCAAAACGATGCCCGCCGGCTGCTTGGCAGTGATTATATTGCGGTCATCCTGAGCGGCGGCAGGCAGCGAAATGCCCGCCGCTATTGCAACGCAAATGGACTTAGTGAGCGAGCTGATTTTCAATTCTTTTACCCCTGATCTGAGCCACCCAGAGCCTACCATCTGAGCGCTGTTCGTCCAGCCCTACCCCCGGCCCTTGGTCTTGGTCTGCCC
>JANQTR010000051.1 GCA_030731635.1 Erythrobacter sp.
ACCTGTTCGGGCGGCATGCAGTCGTTCAGCGCATCGTACAGGGGCCGCAGATAGGGATCGACCTTCTCCTTCATGTCGCCGGGCAGAAAGCCCAATTTCTCCCCCGCCTCGACCGCCGGGCGCGACAGGATCAGGCGCTGGACGCTTCCGGTGATCAGCTGGCTGACGGCCTGCGCCACCGCAATGTAAGTCTTGCCCGTACCTGCCGGGCCGAGCGCGAAGATGATATCGTCCTTGGCCAGACTGCGCATATATTCGATCTGCGTGGCAGACCGGGGTACGATGGTTTTCTTGCGCGTGCGGATCATGATCGGCGGCGCGTCCGCCTCGCCTGAGATGATCCCTTCGAGCGTCGGTTCGTTCGACATCGCGATCAGCGACTCAATCGCGCCTGAATCCAGCGCTTCCCCGCGCGCCAGCCGGTCGTACATGGTCTTCAATGTCTCACGAGCCCGAGCGACATCGTCTTCCGGCCCTTCGATCACCACCTGATGCCCGCGTGCATGAATATACACGCCGAGCCGGTTTTCGACCTGCACCAGATTGGCATCAAACTGGCCAAACAGCGCACCGAGCAGCGACTGGTTTTCAAACGTCAGGTCAACGCGCGCGCGGCTGGGGGCCGTAATGTCACGCGGATCGGGCGAGAGAGCCGGGTGTCCGGCACGGGATGGTCGTCGGCCCATAGGTTCCTTTGCTTGAGGCAGGAGGCGATCTCTTGCCTTCGAGTCGCAAAGGTAAGCCGGGAGGCACGCAAAGCAAGCGGGCGACGGTGCAATGATGGTGGAAAGTCACAGGGCTGCAACTTTGCCCCGGCGCGGTGATCAGGCCGTAAGCCTTGCTCGTACCAGCCCCATCAGCGAATTCGGCCCCGCTTCGCCGAGCGTCACGTCAACCAGATCACCAATCGCGTAGTCGCCTTCAAACCAGACCGATTGCAGCCACGGCGATTTGCCGAGCCACTGGCCGGGCAGCTTGCCCTTGCGTTCGACCAGCACTTGGCAGGTCTTGCCCACGCTCGCCTGATTAAAGCCGAACTGGTGCTGGCCGATGCGCGATTGGAGGCGTTGCAAGCGCTCATCCATCACTTCGGGTGCAATCTGCCCGTCCATCGTGGCGGCAGGCGTGCCGGGGCGCGGGGAATATTTGAAGCTGAAGGCATGGGCGTAGCGGACTTCGTCGACGATGCTTAGCGTGTCTTCAAACTCCGCCTCGGTCTCGCCCGGAAAGCCGACGATGAAATCGCCCGACAGCGCGATATCGGGACGAACCGCGCGGAATTTCTCCAGCAGGCGCAGGTAACCCTCCGCCGTGTGCTGGCGGTTCATCGCCTTCAGCACCCGGTCATTGCCGCTTTGGACGGGCAAGTGGAGGTATGGCATCAGCTTGGGCACGTCGCCATGCGCGGCGATCAGGGCTTCGTCCATGTCGTTGGGGTGGCTGGTGGTGTAGCGGATGCGCTCAAGCCCATCGATCCGGGCAAGCGCGTGGATCAGCCCTGCGAGGCCTACGCTGCGGCCCTTGTCATCCTCGCCTGACCAAGCATTGACGTTCTGGCCCAGCAAGGTGATTTCGCACGCGCCGGTTTCCACCAGCTTTTGCGCTTCGGCGATCAGGTGGGCGAACGGCCGCGAGATTTCCGCGCCGCGGGTATAGGGCACCACGCAGTACGTGCAGAACTTGTCGCAACCTTCCTGCACCGTCAGGAACGCGCTGGGGCCGCGCTTGCGGCGGACAGGCAGCGCGTCGAACTTGGCAATGGCGGGCATGTCAGTATCGGTCGCACGCTCACCGTTCGCCGCCATGTCGAGCATTTCGGGCAGGCGGTGATAGGCCTGCGGGCCGACCACAATGCTGACGGCCGGGGCACGCGCCATGATCTCCTCACCCTCAGCCTGCGCGACGCAGCCGGCGACCGCAATCATCGGCGCCTTGCCAGCCTTGTTGCCCGCCTTAACCAAGCGGCCGATGTCGGAGTAAACCTTTTCCGCCGCCTTCTCGCGGATGTGGCAAGTGTTGAGGATAACGAGATCGGCCTCCTCGCCCTCAGGCGCGGGCGCAATGCCGCGCTCCCCCAGTAATTCGGCCATGCGTTCGCCATCATAGACGTTCATCTGACAGCCGAAGCTTTTGACTCGGTAGGTCTTGGGAGGGGCGGCAGGTTTCATGAGGATCGCGCCTTTAGCGGGAAGCACGCTGTCTGCCAAGGCGAGCGCGCTAGCTTACTTCCTGTCCTCGCGCCGCCCGATATGGACGCACGGCACGCTCTGCCGCCCCTGCCTGCCGGGGTGGGCCTTGTCTTCAGCCCCGCATTCAACCATCGGCTTGGGCACCGCATCGGCCTTCACCACCGCCAGCGCATCGTCACTGGCGTAGGCAGCGATCCAGGTGATGCAATCGGCCAGTGGGCGCACCTTGTGTTTGGAAAACGTGCTTTTTTGCGGGCCGCAATTGACAGTGAACACCTCGGCCGCGGGATCGACATCGAACCGGGCAAAGCGCCGCAGGATCTCACCGCGCTCGTTAAAAACGGTGCGCTGCACGTCATTGGTCATCCCATCGCCCGCGTAAAACGGCGAGGTGTTGAACATGTAAGCGCGCACGCCGGGATATTTGACCGAAACCTCGGTCGCCAGCGCTCCGCCCAATGAATGTCCGGTGACAACCCACGGCAGATCATCGTCAAAGCGTTCACGCTCGGCATCGAAATAGCGCAGCGCCAGGGTGATCTGGTCGCTGCGCAGCGTGCCGTAGAAGATATCGGTAAACCCATCGAAATCAGTGCCGCGAAACGCGAGGATGCGCGCGATCGGTTTGCGGTCAGGCTGATCGCTGCTGCCGGGGGCATATTGCGCAAAGATTTCGTAACCAAAGCCGCGCTTGGCGTCCTCCTCGGCAATCGGCAGCCGTTCGAGCTGTTCGAGCTGCGGACCATCATCGCGGAACAGATCATCATCCCCGGTATAGGCATTGGTCGCCGCGACCGCGTAAGGCCACGCCTCGACCGCAGCCTCGCGCAGGAACGGGCACCACCCCCCTGGCTCCATCCGGCAGGGGGAGCGGGACTGCGAAATGTCAGGATAGGTAACGCAAGCTGACAGCAGCAGCGCGCCAAGCGCCGCTGCTATCGCCCTGAGCGTCATGCCCGTTGCTCGCTCTCTTAAGCCACCGTCGCCTTGACAATCTTCCCCGGCGCACGCGGCGGCTCGCCTTTAGGCAGAGCGTGGACGTGTTCCATGCCGCTGATCACTTGGCCCCACGCGGTGTATTGCTTGTCGAGGAAGCGCGCGTCGTCAAGGCAGATGAAGAACTGCGAATTGGCGCTGTTCGGGTTTTGCGAACGCGCCATTGAACACACGCCTTCGACGTGCGGTTCGGCGTTGAATTCGGCTGCCAGATCGGGCTTGTCGCTGCCGCCCATGCCGGTGCCGGTCGGATCACCGCCCTGCGCCATGAAACCGTTGATCACGCGGTGGAACACCACGCCATCGTAAAAGCCTTCGCCTGCCAGTTCGGCAATGCGTGCGACATGACCAGGCGCCAGATCGGGGCGCAGCTTGATCACGACGTCCTTGGCGGTGCCGTCTCCGGTGTCGAGGGTAAAGGTGAGGGTCTCGGCCATTTCATTGTCTCCTGATAGAATTTGCGCGGTTCTATAGCGGTCTGGGAGCGGCTGTCACCCTCCCCGCTTGCTTTTCATAGGTCGCTCCGTAAACGCCACCCTATGGCTGATGATCGCATCATTGATGACGACCTACTGATCGCCGATCCCGGTGAGGGCGAAGTGCGCCCGGACGACCGCGTCGATGATGAACGCCATGACGAGGAAAACCGCCTCAAACCCGCCTATGTCAGCGCCGTGCACGATGCGTTGGCGGCGGGCGACAAGGGCGCGGTTTACGATCTGGTCGAGCCGCTCCACGCCGCCGACATCGCTGACCTGATCGAGCTGCTGCAACCATCGGAACGCGCGCAGCTTGCCGCTGCGATCAGTGACCTGATGACCAGCGATGTCATCGCTGAACTCAACGACTACGTCCGCGAAGACCTGATGGACACCCTGTCCGCGCACGCAGTCGCGGTGATCGCCGAACAGCTCGACACTGATGACGCAGTGCAGCTGATCGAAGACTTGGACGAAGCTGATCAGCGCGCGGTGATGGCCGAGCTGGAGCCTGAAACCCGCGCTGCGGTGTCGAGCGCGCTGGCCTATCCCGAAGAAACCGCCGGGCGTTTGATGAGCCGGCATTTCGTGGCGGTGCCCGAGCATCTCACCGTTGGTGATCTGATCGATTACCTGCGCGAAAACGGCGATCTCGAACATGATTTCTTTGAAGTTTTCGTGATCGACGAACGGCACCACCCGGTTGGCACTTGCGCGTTGAACTGGATCCTGACCACCCCGCGCAACGTCAAACTCACCGATGTGATGAAGCGCGACCAGACCCTGATCCCGGTGTCGATGGATCAGGAAGAAGCCGCGCTGATGTTCCAGAAATACGCGCTGATTTCAGCTGCGGTGGTGGATGATAGCGGGCGGCTGGTCGGACAGATGACGGTCGATGATATCGTCCACATCATCTCCGAAGAGGCGGGCGAAGATGCGCTGCTGATGTCGGGCGCGGGCGATGGCGACATCAACGAGCCTTTGCGCGAAGCCTATTCCAGCCGGGTGCGCTGGCTGATCGCGAACCTCGGCACCGCGGTGGTCGCATCGTCGATCATCGCCTTGTTCGGCGCCGCGATCAAGGAATTGGTGGCGCTGGCCATCCTGATGCCGATTGTCGCCAGCATCGGCGGAAATGCGGGTACGCAGACGATGGCGGTGGCGGTGCGCGCGATTGCCACCAACCAGCTCACCCGGTCGAATACCAAGCGCATCCTGTGGCGCGAATTCCGCGTCGCGCTGCTTAATGGCGGCACGATTGCGCTGCTGATCGGGGTTGCCACCACAGTGCTGTTTTCAACGATGATGGGGGTGGTAATTGCGCTCGCCATGGTCATCAACATTGCCATTGCCGGAGTGGCCGGAGTGGCCGTGCCGGTGATTTTTGAACGGCTGGATCAGGACCCGGCGGTCGCTTCATCGGTGTTCGTGACGATGATCACCGATTCGATGGGCTTCTTCGCCTTCCTAGGTTTGGCAGTGGCAATGGGTCTGGCCGGCTGATAGCCCTTTCCCAAAGATAAGGGAGAGAGCAAAATGACAGGGCGGGTTTCGGGCAAAGTGGTGCTGCTGACAGGCGGCGCAATGGGACTGGGCAAGGCGGCGACCAAGGCTTTGCAGGCCGAGGGTGCTACCGTCATCATCACCGATATCGACGAGGCAGCAGGCCGCGCCACGGCGGCACAGCTGGCCTGCGAATACCTGCCGCAGGACGTCACCGACTGGGCGCGCTGGCAGGAAGTTATCGCCGAGGTCGAGGCCAAGCATGGGCGGCTCGATGTGCTGGTCAACAATGCCGCGATCACCGTGTTCGGATCGATTGCCGACATTTCGCCGGAGGATTTCAAGCGTTGCTACACCGTCGATGTCGATTCGATCTTCATGGGGTGCAAGGCCGCCATCCCCTTGATGGCGAAAAGTGGCGGCGGTTCGATCGTCAATTTTTCCAGCGCGGCGGGCAACAAGGTCTCGCCCGATCTGGCCGCCTATAACAGCGCCAAGGCGGCGGTGGTGACGCTGACCAAATCAATCGCGCTTTACTGCGCGCGCGAGAAAAACGGCGTGCGGGTGAACTCCGTGCAGCCCGGCACCATCCTCACCCCCAATGTTGAAAGCGTGATCGCAGGCACGCCTGATCCCGACGCCACCCGCGCGGCGTTCTCGGTCGCGCAGCCGATTGGCCGCATGGGCGAGGTCGATGATATTGCGCATCTGGTGGTCTATCTCGCCAGCGACGAGAGCAAATTTGCCACCGGCGCGCCGTTTATTGTGGACGGGGGGCTGAGTATCGCTTGATCGCGGGGCGCATCGGCCCACATTGGCGCCCATGCCCCTGCACCTGACCAAGATCGCGTTCGGCGCGAAAAGCTATGATGACCTTGCCGGTTGGTATGCCCAGATCGAGGGCGGTCGCGGGGGGATTCACCTCACCACCCGCAACCGTCCGACGCGGCACGAGGAGGTGGTCGGCGGATCGCTGTTCTGGATCATCAACCATGCGATTGTGGCCCGGTCCACCATCACGGCATTCGTGAAGACCGAGGACGGGCGCTGGGACATCTGCCTCGAACCCAGGCTGATCCGCGTCCACCAGCAACCCAAGCGCGCGCATCAGGGCTGGCGTTACCTCACCGATGACAAGGCCCCGAAGGACGTGG
>JANQTR010000052.1 GCA_030731635.1 Erythrobacter sp.
ACACTGCCAACGCCGAAACCGAAATGCGTTGGTTTGGCCAGGAATTGTTCGAACTGGCTGAAACCACCACCGACCGCGCCGCCTACGAAACCGCGCGCGCCAATGCAGTGCGAATCGCCGGGCAGGAAACGCTCGACAAGCTGTTGGCGGATAACAACGTGCAGTTCCTCGTCGCGCCTACGCGCGGGCCGTCGTGGGTCAGCGATCTGGTCAATGGTGACAATTTCAACGGGTCGGTCGGTTTCGGCAGCCCATCGGCGATTGCGGGCTATCCGCACCTGACCGTGCCGATGGGCGCGATTGAGGGCCTGCCGGTTGGCCTGAGCATCATGGGCGCGAAATGGGACGACCACGGCGTGCTGAAAGCAGGCGCGGCCTACGAAAAAGCGCGGACAGCCAAGCTGCCCGCGCCTTTGTTCAAGCGGTGGGAGCCGACGGGGGAATAATCCCCCGGGCGGCGGCCCTGATTACTTCTTGGCCGGTGCTTTTTTGGCTGGTGCCTTCTTGGCCGCAGGCTTTTCAGCCGGGGCATCTGCCTTCTTGGCCGGAGCCTTTTTGGCAGCGGGCTTTTCGGCTGCGGCGTCCGCCTTCTTGGCCGGGGCCTTCTTGGCGGCAGGCTTGGCGTCTTCAGCCGGGGCCGCTTCGGCTTCAGCCTTCTTGGCCGGAGCCTTCTTCTTGGCTGCAGCCTTCTTGGGCGCAGGAGCGGCTTCGGTTTCTTCAGCTTCGATCGCAGCCTGAAGCTCCTCAACGGTCACTTCACGCTCCGTCACGGTCGCCTTGTCGAACAGGAAATCGACCACCTTGTCTTCGTACAATGGCGCGCGTAGCTGGGCAGCGGCCATCGGCTCGGACTGGATATACTGGACGAAGCGTTCGCGATCTTCGGTGCGGTACTGCATCGCGGCCTGCTGGATCAGCATGCCCATTTCCTGCTGGCTCACCTCGACCCCATTGGCCTGACCGATTTCGGACAGCAGCAGGCCCAGACGCACGCGGCGTTCGGCGATCGCCTTGTATTCGTCCTTCTCTTCGTCGATCTGCTTGAGCGCAGCGGCCGGATCGGCATCATTGGCCGCTTCCTGCTGCAACTGCGCCCAGATCTGCGCGAATTCAGCTTCGACCATCGTTTCGGGAACTGCAAAACTGTGCCCAGCGGCCAGTTGATCGAGCAGCGCGCGCTTCATCTGGGTGCGGGTCAGGCCGGCGGTCTGCTGTTCCAGCTGCGCCTTCATGATCTCACGCAGCTTTTCAAGGCTGTCGAGCCCGAGGCTCTTGGCGAAATCTTCGTCGATCTGGGTTTCGGTTTCCACCTTCACCGCTTTGACCGTAATGTCGAAGGTGGCTTCCTGGCCGGCCAGGTTCGCAGCCTGATATTCAGCCGGGAAGGTGACGGTGATGGTCTTTTCGGCACCCGTCTTCACGCCAACCAGCTGTTCTTCAAAACCGGGGATGAAGGTGCCCGAACCCAGCACCAGCGCGGCGTCTTCCGCCTTGCCGCCTTCGAATTCCACGCCATCCAGCTTGCCGACGAAATCGATGATCAACTGATCACCATCGGCCGCTTTCTTGGTCTTGGCGGCGTCTTTGTAGCTCTTGTTCTGGCCCGCGATGCCTGCCAGCGCTTCGTCAACCTGCGCATCGGTCACCGGCACCACCAGCTTTTCCAGCGCAATACCGTCTGTGCTAGGGGTTTCGATCACCGGAAGCACTTCGAGGCTCACGGTGATCTCCGCGTCCTGCCCTTCGGTGTAATCTTCCTTGAGCCCGATTTCAGGCTGCATTGCCGGGCGCAAGCCTTCGTCACGCAACAGCTGATCGACAGATTCGCGGATCGTGTCGTTCACGACCTGTGCGTGCAAGGCTTCGCCGTGCATCTTCCTGACGAGGTTGGCGGGCACCTTGCCCGGGCGGAAACCGGGCATCCGCATCTGCGGCGCAACCTTCTTGATCTCGGCATCGATCTTCGCGGTGAGATCGGTGGCGGGAACGGTGATCAGATAGGCGCGCTTGAGCCCTTCGTTGACGGTCTGCTTGGTGTGCATGGGGACTGTTCTGAAGCCTTCTTGCCAAAAATTCGGTAAGCCGGACTGGTTCGGGGCGAATTTGGTGCGGGCGAAGGGACTCGAACCCCCACATCTTGCGATACCAGAACCTAAATCTGGCGCGTCTACCAATTTCGCCACGCCCGCATGCCCGAACGAAGCCGCGCGGGGAAACCGGCTAAGGCACCCCGCGCGTATTAGCGAGCGCCCTTATCCCGCTCCGCGCAAAAGGGCAAGCGCAACACGCTTGAAGGCTGGCGGTTTGACGATTATGAGCGCGCAAATGAACGACGAAACCCCCGAACTCGCCCCTGCGCCCACCACCACAGGTGCTGACACGCCGCCCGATCACTTGTCGGTCAATCCGCGCAGTCCACATTTCAATGGCGAGTTGCTGCAACGCGGGGTTGGCATACGGTTCAAGGACCGGGTGCGCACCGATATCGAGGAATATTCGATTTCCGAAGGCTGGGTGCGTGTGCAAGCGGGCAAGAGCCTTGACCGCAAGGGTCAGCCTTTGACGATCAAGATCACTGGCCCGGTTGAAGCCTGGTACGAAGATCTCGGCGAAAACCCGCCCATCGCCCGCAAGGACTAAGCACCCACTGCTACCCCGTCGCGCTTGCCAAACCGGGCGATTGCGCCCACTTGGCGGCGATTATGCCCCTCTTGGAAAAACCCACTGTCGTCATCATCGGCCGCCCCAATGTCGGCAAGTCCACGCTGTTCAACCGGCTGGTGGGCAAAAAACTTGCGCTGGTCGATGATCAGCCCGGGGTAACGCGCGACCGGCGCATGGGCGATGCCGACATCGCAGGCCTGCATTTCACCGTGGTCGACACCGCCGGGTGGGAGGACGAAGACGCCCACACCCTGCCCGGCCGGATGCGAATCCAGACTGAGGCGAGCCTCGAGGGTGCCGATGCCGCACTGTTCGTGGTCGATGCCCGCGCCGGGCTCACCCCGCTTGACGAAGAAATCGGCCGCTATCTGCGCGAACAGGAAGTGCCGGTGGTGGTGGTCGCCAACAAGGCCGAAGGATCAGCGGGTGAACACGGCGTGCTCGAATCCTACGCGCTGGGGCTTGGTGATCCAGTGCCCTTGTCAGCAGAGCACGGAGAAGGCATCGCCGATCTGTTCGGCGGGCTGTTTCCGATCATCGGCAACAAGGCCGATCTCTTCGAAGAAGCGCAGGAAATCGAAGCAGCCTATGCCGCCGCGATGGACGAGGAAGATCGGCCGGCCGGGCCGCTGAAGCTCGCCATCGTGGGACGGCCCAATGCGGGCAAATCAACCCTGATCAACCGCCTGCTGGGCGAAGACCGGCTGCTGACCGGCCCAGAGGCCGGGATTACCCGCGATTCGATTGCAATCGACTGGAACTGGACCGATCCGAGAACGGGTGAGAAGCGCGAAATTCGCCTGATCGACACGGCTGGGATGCGCAAGAAAAAGAACGTCACCGAAAAGCTCGAAAAGCTCTCGGTCGCGGACGCACGCCGGGCGGTCGATTTTGCCGAGGTGGTGGTGTTGCTGCTCGATGCGACTCAGGGGCTAGAACACCAGGACCTCAAGATTGCCAGCCATGTCCTCGAAGAAGGCCGCGCGCTGATGATCGCGATCAACAAGTGGGACGTGGCCGAAGGCGCCAGCAAACTGTTCAACGGCATTCGCGGCGCATTGGACGATGGGCTGGCACAGGTGCGCGGGTTGCCGCTGTTCGCCGTCAGCGCCAAGACCGGCAAAGGCCTCGACCAGATGTTGTGCGGCGCATTCGATCTGCGCGATGCATGGTCAAAGCGCGTCTCCACCGCCGCCCTCAACCGTTGGTTCGACGATGCGCTGGAAGCCAATCCGCCGCCTGCCCCCGGCGGCAAGCGAATCAAGCTGCGTTACATCACCCAGGCTGGCACCCGCCCGCCGCGCTTCGTGATCTTCGGCAGCCGCCTTGATATGCTGCCCACCAGTTACGAACGCTATCTGGTGAACGGCATCCGCGCCAAGCTGGGCTTTGACGCCGTGCCCGTGCGCGTCACGCTCAAGACCAACAAGAACCCTTACGCCAAGGACTGAGAGCGCCAGCGATGAGCGATGGCTTGACAAGCGAAGGCTTGCTGAAGTTTGCGGCCATCGCGGCGTTCGGCCTTGCCGCCTGTCTGCTGGCGCTGATCGCCCGTCACAGCAACCGCCGCGCGCGCGCAGGCGCGGGAGCCTTGGAGGCCGATCTTGCCAGCGGGCGCATCGTCCTTAGCGGCTGGAGCGCGGCCGAAGCGCGGGACATCATAGCCGACTTCGCCAAGCTTTATGGTCTGGGCGCAGAGACCTTCGCCATCTCGGGCGAAGGCCCTGTGGTGCAGGTGACATGGAAGCGCCCCGTCACCGCCAACACTGCGCTCTACCTCGTCAACTACCTCACCTATCCCGCTAATCGCGATCTGTCCGGTAGACAGGCCGTGGCGGTGGGCGTGATCCCGGTTCCCGCCAGCGTCGCCCCCGCTGGCGTGGCCCCCGGAACCCTCGCCAAGATCTTCGTGCCCGAGAGCGATACCGAACACGATCTCGTCCACGCACTCACCACCGGTGGCCGCACCTTCCGCATCAGCTTTACCCGCATGGCGTGGGAGGCAATCGCGGCAGCGCGCGCGCCGTCGCTGGTGGAGCAGGTCGCTTTCAAGGACACCCCATGACGCTCCCCGATATCCTCGCCGCCGCCGCCGCCGCGCCTGCGCACACGCCCTTCGCCTTCGAAATCATCGAGCGCACCGCCTCTACCCCGCGCGTGCAGCAGGTGGTGCAATTGAGCCTTGCGCCTGCCTTCCTGCTCAGCGGCATCGGGGCGGTGATGAATGTCATCATGAGCCGGATGATCTGGATCGCCCAGCGGATCGAGAAGATCGAGGACACCAGCGAAGGCCATCGCACCGAACGGCAGGAGCGCGAAATCGGCTGGCTCCTGCGCCGTCGCCGGCTGATGCAGGGCGCGATCATGTTTTCGACCGCAGCGGCGGTGATGATCAGTCTGGTAATCGGGATGCTCTTTATCTCGGCCTACATCACCGCGCAGATCGGCACATTGATCGCGTTTCTGTGGGTGCTGACAATGGCGTTACTGGTTATGGGTCTCGGGTTTTTCCTGCTGGAAACCCGGCTTGCAGCCCAAGGTGCAAGACCGCCAAAAAATTAGGCCAAGGCGCCTGCAAAAAAGGGGCAGCGCCGCGCTGGCCCTGCCCCTTTTTTTATTACCCTGACGGCAAGCCCTTAGGCCCCGCGCGCGCTGATCATTTTTCTCCGGCCGCCGCGCTCTGCATCTGGACGTAATTTTGCAGGCCCATCCGATCAATCAGATCAAACTGGGTTTCGAGGAAGTCGACATGCTCTTCCTCATTCTTGAGAATGTAGGCGAACAGGTCGCGGCTGACATAGTCGCGCACGCTTTCGCAATGCTCAATCGCGTCGCGAAGCAGCGGGATCGCGTCGTTCTCAAGCGCCATGTCGGCCTTGAGCACTTCTTCGACTGTCTCGCCGACCTTGAGTTTGTGAATCGCCTGGAAATTGGGCAGCGCATCGAGGAAGAGGATGCGTTCGGCCAGTTTGTCGGCGTGCTCCATTTCCTCGATTGATTCGTGCCGTTCATAGGCGGCGAGCTTTTTGAGGCCCCAGTTGTCGAGCACGCGGTAATGCAGCCAGTACTGGTTGATCGCCGTCAGCTCATTGGTGAGCGCGGCGTTCAGAAAATCGATAACTTTGGGGTCGCCCTTCATGGGGATGCTCCTTGCGCAATATCAAAGCCGGCGTGCGGCATTGCGTGGCAGATACACGCTACTGGGGCCGGTCCGCAAGGGCCGTTCAATAAAATCACTTTGTGAATCAGCAGCTTGCGAGACGTTCGCAATCGCGCTTTGAGGGCACTATACTGCGAATATTTCGCAGCAAGCCGCTGCGCGCTCCGCGTCGATGATTTCCTGCGCTTCCTCAAGGCATTGCCCGCAATTGGGCCGCTTGCCGAGCGTAGCATAGGTCGCTTCGGCGTCGCCTTTGCAACACAGTGCCGCCTTGCGCAGGTCGGTTTCGCGAATTGCATTGCAGATACAAATGTACATAGGCGCCGAATCACTCCTGCGAAGCGTTTGCAGAAACGAATGTATGCGAATTATTCTCAATAACAAGCGATGTTTT
>JANQTR010000053.1:0-2510 GCA_030731635.1 Erythrobacter sp.
TCGCGGCAGGACCGGCGGAAGGTCAGGGTCGGGTCGATCTCGTTCTTGATCTTGAACAACGCGTCCAGAACCATCGGGCCGCATTCGTCGAGGTTGATTTCGAACTTGTCGTAACGCGGGTTCTGGCCGCTGTCAGGATCATAACGATAGACCTTGAACGCCTTCACCCGGCCGCCACCATCCGTTCCGGCTGCTTTATGCACCTTGCCAGCCGCAGTGATCTTGGAATTCTTCGGAAGAGTGAAAGTCGCCATGGATTGATCCCGTTTCGATTTGCACCCTATCTAACGCCATTGTCCGACGAGGCAAGCGGGCGGTGCCCCCCGAATGTTGCAGGCTTTCGCACATCGGTTGAGCGCGGCGGCCAAAGGCTGGCCATCACCCGGAACCATTGGCTTGCCAAGACGCTTGAGCAGCATGGTAAATACCGGGCAATTATCGAAAAGCGTGAGGCCCTGGCCGCGCAGTGCGGCGGTCTTCGGCGCGTCGGGCGGGATTGGCCGGGCGCTGTGCGATGGGCTGATCGCGCGCGGGACAAGGGTGGTTTATGCCGGGTCGCGGCGGGGGAAGGGGCCTGAAGATCCAGTGATCCGCCCCTTCGCATTTGATTTGCTTGATGAAACAAGCATTTCTGCCGCTGCCGACATGATGCGAGACGATCCGCCTGAATGGGTGATTGTCGCCACCGGCGTGCTGACCTTGCCGGATTCCACCGGGCCAGAGCGCACTGTCAAGCGGATCGATCCGGCCAGCATGGCCGAGGTTTTTGCGCTCAACACCATCGGTCCGGCGGTGATTGCCAAGCATATGCTGGCGCTGATGCCGCGCGGTGCGCCGTTTACATTCGCCGCCCTGAGCGCGCGGGTGGGATCGATCAGCGACAACCGGCTTGGCGGGTGGCATTCCTACCGCGCGTCGAAAGCAGCATTGAATATGCTGTTGAAAAACTTCGCTGTGGAGTTGAGCCGCACTCACCCTGACAGCGTCATTGTAGGGCTGCATCCCGGCACGGTCGACAGCGCGCTGTCACAACCGTTCCAATCCGGGCTGGCAGAAGGGCAATTGATCGCACCGAATCAGGCGGCGGACAACCTGCTGGGCGTGCTAGCTGGCCTTTCTCCGGAACAATCGGGACGGGTGTTCGATTTTCGCGGTGACGAAGTCCCGGCCTAATCGAACAGGTTGATCGCCAGGTGGACCCACACCGTTCCGAACACCAGAACGGTCAGCAACACGGCACCTAGCCGCCACCTGGGCGCATCAAGCCAGTGCCAAGCAGCCTCTACCGCAAGGCAAAACCCCGCCAGAATAAGGCCAAAGGCCGCAAAATCATGACCGTCCCAGTTGACCTCATTGGTCAGCAGCATCGCTATGGCGGGAAGCCCCAGTAGCGCAACCGCCGCGCCCCAAAGCGGGGGGTGAAAGCGAAAGGCGGGTTTGGGCGCGGTGGTTGTCGTCATTGCGGCGTCCTGTGCAGTTGCTCTGGCCTCGTGGGCATGAACAATTCGCGCATATCGTGCCATGCAAAGCCGCGCTAGGATAGAGGCAATCAAACGGGAGGTAAGGCGCAATGGGTCTCAAGACCTGGTACGAAGCGAACATCATGCCGCGCATGATTACCTGTGCCTGTAGCCAGGGGCAGGTGATGAAACGCCGCGCTGCCGTTGTGCCCTTGGCACGCGGGGATGTGTTTGAATTGGGCTGCGGGGGCGGGATCAACCATGCCTTCTACGATCCTTCCGCGATCACCTCCTATGCCGGGATCGATCCGCATGAAGGCCTGCTGGATGGCGCGCGGGCGGCGGCGCAGGAAAAAGGCTGGACGGCTGATCTGCGGGCCGCGCGGGGCGAAGCGATTCCCTTTGCCGATAGAAGTTTCGACTGTGTGGTGTGCACCTTTACCCTGTGTTCGGTGGATGATCCGGGGCAGGTGCTGGCCGAACTTTCGCGTATCTTGAAGCCCGGCGGGCAAGCGCTGTTTCTCGAACATGGCCGCGCGCCCGACCGCGGCGTGCGCGGATGGCAGGAACGGATCGAACCTGTGTGGAAGCACCTTGCCGGTGGATGTCACCTGACCCGCCCGATTGGCGCGGCATGGCAGGCGGCAGGCTTTGCGGTAGAAACGCTGGGCGAAGGCTATACCCCCAAGGCACCGCGCTTTGCCGGGTGGATGGAGTGGGGTGTCGCGCGCAAGCCGCTTTAACCTCCGCCGTGCCTAGATAAATCAAGGGCGGGAGAGGTTGCCCGCTCCCGCCCCGATTGTATCAGTTCCGCAGTCCCGGCTTACTCGCCGAAGGTGCGGCTCCACCAGCCTTTGCGCGGCTTCCCGTCGGTTGGGGCGGCCGGTTCGGCAGCACTTTCAGGCTCAGCCTTCGGTGTCACGTCCGACGTCACCTGTTCAGCCGGTGCGGCTGCCGCCTTGGCTGCGCGCCTTGGCTTGGGCGCGGGCTTGGCAGCAGGGGCCGCTGGTTCGACCACGTCTGCAGGCGCAGCTTCGGGTTCCTTGGCCT
>JANQTR010000053.1:2520-6218 GCA_030731635.1 Erythrobacter sp.
GCCTTGCGCGGCGCACGCTTGCGCTTGGGCTTTTCAACCGGAGCGTCCGCGGCGGCCTCAACCACAGCCGGAGCTTCGGTCTCTGCAATCGGCGCAGCATCGACACCGGCTTCAGCTTCAGCAGCTTCGGCGGCGAGCATCGCCTTGGTCTTGCGCGGCGCACGCTTGCGCTTGGGCTTTTCGGCGACCGCTTCGGTTACGACGGGTTCTGCCTCGGCTTTAGCCGCCGCGTCATCGGCCTCAGGCGGAGTGGCGGTTACAGTGCCGCTTTCGCCATCGTCACCCTGCGCTTCGCCCTCGGTGCCTTCATCCGAACGCCGCTTGCGACCACGGCCACCCCGGCGGCGGCGTTTTTTGGGACGACCTTCCGCATCGGTGCCGCCATCATCGCTGCCTTGGGCTTCGGGCGCATCACTGCGCTGTTCGCCTTCGTCACCGGCGTTTTCGGTATCGGCATTGTCGCCAGCTTCGCCTTCGGCGCCGTCCTCACGGTCACCTCGACTGCGATTGCGGCCTCCGCGCCTGCGGCGACGCTTCTTGCGGCGCGCGGCGTCATCTTCGCTTTCACCCGCTTCGCTGCGTTCACTCCGGTCGCTGCGCTCGCGGCGCTGCGGCGCGGCGCGTTCTTCTTCTTCCTCCTCGAAGTCGTCCTCGGGGAGATCGTCTTCCTCTTCATCGTCGATGATCGGTTCGAACTTGGGCGCTTCCAACGGGCGCGGGCCAGCGCTCGACACGCTCATCTTCGCGCCTTCGTCCTCGCCTTCGGGCATAACTTCGACCGTGACGCCGTAGCGATGCTCGATCTCGACCAGATCGCCGCGCTTTTCATTGAGGAGGTAGATCGCCGCTTCGGTGCTTGCACCCAGACGGATCAGCGTGCCGCGGCCCTTGGCCGCTTCGTCTTCGATCAGACGCAGCGCCGAAAGACCTGCCGATGATGCGGTGCGCACAAGGCCGGTGCCATCGCAATGCGGGCACGACCGCGTGGTCGCTTCCAGCACGCCGGTGCGCAGGCGCTGGCGGCTCATTTCCATCAGCCCGAAGCTCGAAATCCGGCCGACCTGAATGCGCGCCCGATCATTCTTGAGCGCGTCCTTCATCGCCTTTTCGACCTTACGGACGTTGCCCGAATACTCCATGTCGATAAAGTCGATGACGACCAGACCAGCCATGTCGCGCAGACGCAGTTGGCGGGCGATTTCCTTGGCGGCTTCAAGGTTGGTGTGCAGCGCGGTCGCCTCAATCCCGTGTTCCTTGGTGGAACGGCCGGAGTTGATGTCGATCGATACCAAGGCCTCGGTCGGGTTGATGATCAGATAGCCGCCTGATTTCAGCTGAACCATCGGATCATACATCGCGCGCAATTGATCTTCGGCGCCGTAACGCTGGAACAGCGGCACCGGATCGGAATAGGCTTTTACCCGGCGCGCATGGCTGGGCATCAGCATTTTCATGAAAGCCTTGGCGGATTTATACCCGTCTTCGCCTTCAACCACGACTTCTTCGATGTCGCGGTTGTAGATGTCGCGGATCGCGCGCTTGATCAGGTCGCTGTCCGAATGGATCAGCGCCGGTGCAACCGAGGCGAGCGTGTTTTCGCGAATATCGTCCCACACACGGGCGAGATAATCGAAGTCCCGTTTGATTTCCGGCTTGGTGCGGCTCATGCCCGCGGTGCGCACGATCAGGCCCATGCTGCGCGGCAGCTTGAGATCGGAGACCATGTCCTTCAATCGCTTGCGGTCGCTGGTCGAGCTGATCTTGCGGCTGATGCCGCCGCCGCTTGATGAATTGGGCATCAACACGGTGTAACGGCCAGCCAGGCTGAGATAGGTGGTCAGCGCTGCGCCCTTGTTGCCGCGTTCTTCCTTGACGACCTGCACCAACAGCACCTGACGGCGCTGGATTACGTCCTGAATCTTGTAACGGCGACGCAGTTCCTGACGCTTTGCGCGGACTTCGTCGACCTGCTTGGCGCGGCTGCGGTTCGAGCCATTGGCCCCGCTATTGGCTTTTTCGCCACCCTTGCTGCCCTGACGGCGGCGGCCACGACGGCCCCGGCCGCGATCCTGATCGCCTTCGTCAGACGTTGCCTCGGCGGTCTCGTCATCGCCGCTATCTTCATCCGAACCGTCATCATCATCCGATGTGCCGTCTTCGAATGTCGCAACATCATCCTTGTCAGAGGTGTCGACTTCCTCGACCCCGTTTTCGGCCAGGTCTTCGGCGAGCGCATCGCCGCTGTCGTCTTCGGCGTCATATTCGCCGCCCGGCGCGATGCCTTCGTCTTCTTCCTCGGCGCGAAGGCGTTCTTCTTCTTCGGCGGCTTCTGCGTCTTCAGCCAGCAACGCGTCGCGATCGGCCTTGGGAATCTGGTAATAATCGGGATGGATTTCGCTGAAGGCGAGGAAGCCGTGGCGATTGCCGCCAAAGTCGACAAATGCCGCCTGCAGCGACGGTTCGACCCGGGTTACCTTAGCGAGATAGATATTGCCTTTGATCTGCTTGTGTTCAGCAGATTCGAAATCGAATTCTTCAATCCGGTTGCCTTGCAGGACCGCCACCCGGGTTTCTTCCGGGTGGCGCGCATCGATAAGCATGCGCGTTGACATTGAATGGTCTCCATGCGCCCGGCCTTGCCCGCAAAGGGGCATCCAGGGGGCGCGAATTGTTTGGAAAACCGGCGCGCCCGAAAGGCGGGCCGGGGTTTGTTGCCGCACCTGATCCGCCAATCGGCAGGCCAAAAGTCGGGGGCGCGAAGTTCGTGTCTGCTGTAACGCTACTGCGGCGTGGTTGTGAACCTTGGGCCGCGCTTTGGTCCATCGCACCGCCAGCGAGCGAAACGCGCACTGTGCTGGTGGGTGGGGAAAAGCGTCTCGTCACTGCATCAACCTGTTATGAGCCGGATACCGCAAGAAAGATTGGTGCCCGGGAAAGGAAAGCCAAGCGGAATGGGCACCTGAGTGCCGGGATGCAGGCTTTCGCGCAGCATCGCTAGCACTGTGGGGCAAACCCCGCAACTCTATTGCGTTGACGTGGGGCAAGACCCTAAGCCTTTTGTCGATATGAGCTTTCGTACTCTGCTATTGATCGTGTTGCTGGTGCCAGCCGTGTTGCTGGGCGGGGCGGCTGCGTTGGGGCTGCTGATCCCGGTGCCTTACTGGGGCCGCGAATATGTGCTGCAGTTTGCGCTGGATGGCGCGCGCGCGCCGGTTGCTTTGCCCGAAATTGGCGGGCCCGATGATCCGGCGCGGCCGCTGGTTGTGATCGATGCCGGGCATGGCGGGCGCGATCCGGGCGCGATTGGCACCGATGCGCAAGGGCGCAAAATCAACGAAAAGGACATCACGCTGGCGATTGCCACGGCGCTGCGCGATGAATTGCTGCGCGCAGGCAACATCCGCGTTGCGATGACCCGTGATGATGACGCCATAGTGCCGCTGGGCGATCGACCAGAGATTGCCCGGCTGCTCGATGCCGATCTGTTTATCTCGATCCACGCGGATTCGGCGGGTGAGAGGGAGGATGTCAGCGGGGCGAGTATCTACACCTTGTCCAACGCTGCTTCGAGCGAAGCAGCGGCGCGCTTTGCCGCGCGCGAAAACGCGGCTGACCGGCTGAATGGTATTGCGATCGAAGGGCAGAGCGCTGAGGTGAGCGCAATTCTGGTCGAATTGTCACAGCAGCGTACGCAGGAC
>JANQTR010000054.1:0-1559 GCA_030731635.1 Erythrobacter sp.
CCATGAATGACCTCTCGCCCGGCTGGACAGCGTTGGTGCTTGCCGGGCAGCGACCGGGGGTTGACCCGGTAGCTGCCCATTTCGGGCTTACGGCCAAGGCGCTGATCCCGGTCGCGGGCGAACCGATGCTCAGCCGAGTGCTGCACGCGCTGGCTGCAACGCCTGAGGTGGCGCGGATCATCGTGCTGGCGCAAAACGCACCCGCGCTGCTGGCTGACCCGGCGCTGGCGTGGACTGCGGACGACACACGCATCGCCGCCCGCGTATCAGGCCCCACCATCAGCGGATCGGTGCTGGCCGCCATCAGCGACCCGGACATTGGCTTTCCCGTGCTGATCACTACCGCCGATAATGTCATGCTGACCCCGGCCAGCGTGAGCGAATTTCTAGCAGGCGCCCGGGCGAGCGAAGTGTCCGCGGCCTTGGTCGAACGCACTCGGTTGGAAGCCGCAGTCGGCCCCAATCGCCGCACCTGGCTGACCTTCAAGGATGGGGCCTTCACCGGGGCCAACCTGTTCGCGCTGACCGCGCCTGCCGCTGCCAGTGCGCTCAAATTCTGGGAGACGGTTGAACAGGATCGCAAATCGGTAATGCGGCTGGCCGCGCATTTCGGCCCGGTGCTGATGGCAAAATTGCTCGCCCGGCGGTTAACGCTGCGTGCGGCGCTGACGGCAGCGGGGAAGAAATTGGGCGCGGACGCGGTGCCGGTCTTGCTGAGCGACGGCCGGATGGGCGTTGATGTCGACAAGCCCGAAGACCACGCGCTGGCCGAGCGGCTGTTAACGGTGCCGGTTCCTGATTCACACGACCGCAAGCGGTAATCGCTTGCGACTGATTGCGGTGACACTGTGGATCATCGCCATGATTAGCGGCATCCTGAAGAAAAGGCACGGCAGGACCAATCACCCGCTGGCTCGTAAATTCATGGCATATTCACAGCCTGGACGGCATCTGTAGAACACATGCTTGCCATAGCCAGCAGTCTTAGAGACACATCAGCAGAGAGTTCATGATCAAAAACATTTACAATCTATCGCAACGGTCAATCCCCGCAGTGAAGAGCGCGCGTGCGCCGGCTGCCTTGATCATGACTGGCGCATTATTGACCGCCATGACTGTTCCGGTGGCCGCCAACCAAGGCAGCGAAATCAGCAATGACCTTAGCCGGTGCAACACCCGGTCGGGTCCGGCGCTGATGGTCACCGTGAACGATGTGAAGGCATCCCAGGGACGCATCCGGGTCCAGACATACCGCGCCACGCGCGATGAATGGATGGAGAAAGGCAAATGGATCAATCGGATCGAGATGACGGCCAAAGCGGGAACCATGACCTTCTGCCTGCCTGTGCCCGAGGCCGGGACCTACGGCGTTGCCGTTCGCCACGACCTTAACGGCAATGGCAAGACCGACATCACACAGGACGGCGGCGGAATCTCGAACAACCCTTCGATCAATATCTTCAATCTGGGCAAGCCCAAATACACCAAAGTGGGTGTGGATGTGGGCAGCCAGGTCAAATCGATCCGCATCCAGATGAAATACTTGTAAGCTGCGCGGC
>JANQTR010000054.1:1659-22511 GCA_030731635.1 Erythrobacter sp.
AATGGTGTTCATTTCGGATAGGAGCGGCTTGACCGCACTGCTGGGTTGCGTCTTTGGCTTTAGCCGGCGATGTTGTTGCGCCGAGTGTTCCGGGATGCGCGCGGCTATCACCCTTTCCCTTCATCCATCCGGCTACAGGCAGTCGAATGTGGCCAAGCTGGAATCTCTGATCTCCCTTGGGCATGAATGGCCTTCGCGTACTGCTCCGTGGTTTATCTCAACATCAACATTGCGCAGCCGCGTAAAGGCAGGCCTGCATGGGAATGACTGACAGCCCACGCACGGCGCACATCGCGCTGACGTCTTACGACCTCGAAACCGGGGGGATTTCCCGGGTGGCGGTGTATCTGGCAAACGGATTTGCTGCCGCCGGGCACGCTGTGACGCTGGTGCTGTGCAATGCAAAGGGTGATCTTCACGAAACACTTGCTGCAGAATTGGCAGACGGTGTGGATCTGGTGCTGATGCAAGACCAGCGCGCGCGGAGCCGGGCATGGGGACAAGTCCGCAGTTTTCGCGCCATGCGCCGCTGGCTGCGCGCGGCGCGTCCTGATGCGGTGCTGGGCACAAGCAACAATATCAGCTGGTTTACCGGCCTCGCACTTGCCGGATTGGGAGGCAAGCGCCCGGCGCTGTTCATCAAGACCACGAACCCGATCCTGCGCCGGGGCGATGGCCCGCTGCTGACGGCCCTGCGCCGCGCCGGATACGCGCGACTGTTTGGTGCGGCGAAGGCGGTGCTGACCCTGAGCGAAGCGGAAAGTCGGGTTCTGGCCGCACAGTTCCCACAGCAGGCAGACCGTTTTCAGGCCGTGTTCAACCCCTATGTAACCCCAGCATTTCTGGCCGCGCAGCCTATGATGGGCGTGCCGGACGACAGGCCATTGCTGCTCGGGCTTGGAAGGTTGTCACCGCAGAAGAACTTTGCCCGGCTGATCCGCGCCTTCGCTCTCGCGCGGGCGCAGGTCCGCCCGGATCATCCGCTCGCCCACGCGCATCTGATGATTGCGGGCGAAGGGCCGCTGCGCGGCGAACTTGAAGCGCTTGTCGCGCAGTTGGGGCTGGAACAGGCGGTCAGCCTGCCGGGGTTTGCCGCCGACGTGCCCGGATTGTTCGCCCGCACCAGCCGCTTTGTGTTGTCGTCGGAATATGAAGGCCTGCCCGCCGTCGTGATCGAGGCCTTGGGCAGTGGGCGCGCCGTGGTGGCGACCGATTGCTTTGCTGCGGCGCGCGAATTGCTGGGCGGGTTGCCCGCGTGCAAGGTCTGTGATCTGTCGGTTGAAGCTCTGGCCAGCGCATTGATGGCTTCAATGGCCGAAACGCCCATACCCGAACACCTGCGCGCACGGGCTGGCAATTACAGCCTGCCCAACGCTGTCGCGAGCCATCTCAGCCTGATTGTTGGGTAAGGTAGCCGGCAATCGCTTCGGCCCCGCGCTCCGCAGCCGGGCGCGGGTCGCCGACATCGGCGGTATAAGCGAGCAAGCGTTGCTGTTCCGCCCGATATTGCGCGGCCACACCCTGCCATAGCGGCAGGCATCGGAACAATTCATCAGCGCTGCTGACCACAGGGCCATTCTGCCACATTTCGTAAGCTGGCTTGCCCTCGCCAGATTTCCCCCCGCTATGCACGTCGAGAAAGAACACGGCACGCGGGCGATACAGAAATTCATAGACCTGGCTCGACATGTCGCCAATATACGCATCGGCCGCCAAGGTGTAACTCATGTCAAACAACCGATCGCTATCAGTATCGATCAGGATATTCGGACATTCAAGCCATTGAGGCTTTAGATCTGGTCGCCGCCGCCCCTTTTTGTATTCGGGCGAGATATGTAGCGCCTTGTAAAATAGCATGACATGCGGGGCGAATATCAGATTATATTCCGGATGCGCGGCAAACCAATCGAGGATCGCCGGGCCATGATCATACCAGCTCGACAGGACCGGATCGAAATGCGGATTGTACAGAAACACCGGCTTGTCATCAGCGAAGAACTTGTCCGGCGTTCGGCTTTTTAGCCCGTCGAACTTGCAATAGCCGATGATCCGGCAGTGGCTGGCGGGCGCAATGTTGTTCGCCTCCATCTGATCGACCAGCTTCTGGCCCGACAGCAGCATCAGATCGAAATCGCGCAAGGCCGGGTGATAGGCAACGTTGCGGTCGCCCGATCCATGCGGAACATAGGCGAAGGCCGGCCCGCTGTCCCGCCAGCGCCGCTTCAACGACAGGCATGTGCGTTCGGTGGATACGATCATGTCAAATTTGCGCAATCGCTTCGCCCCGGCCCACAACCGCATCAGCCGCCGCGCCGGAAACAGCCGGTTGAGCGGTTGCAACCCTGCGTTCGCCCAGGCCGGAAGGCTCAGATCAAGCCATTGAAGCAAGCCGATCTGTTCCTGCGACAGATGCTTGACGATCTCGGCTTGGATATCGGGACTGCCGTAAGCTATTACGGTGCGAATGTGCGGGTGATGCTGCGCCAGTGCTGCAGCAATGCCGATACTATGCGCTACCTGATGGCCTGCATCGTGATTGTAAAGAAAGCAGACCTGCATGGTAGCGCTGGGCATTAAGGAGAAATGTCCAGCGCTGCAACCATCCCGCCGTGGTGATACAAAGCGTTTGAATCCGGCGATCTTGGTGCCATAGCGCAGCGCGACTCGCATGGATCGTACATGGAACCGGACGCTGGGCCAAATCAGTGACAAATGGCGGCGCTTTGCCACAAGCGATGATTCGCTTGTAAAGGTGTTTCGCAACGGTGCTTGGCTGTTTTCAGCCAAGGGCTTTGGTGCGTTTGCCGGACTATTCTATCTTGCCGCAGTCACGCGAACGCTCGGCCCTGCCGGGTTTGGCAAGTTCATCCTGATCGTTTCGACCGTCCAGATCCTTGCTGCGACGATCAAATTGCAGACGTGGCAGACAGTGGTTCACTTCGGTGCACCGGCGCTGGCCGCCCATGATCGCGGGGGATTTTCGCGCATGGTGCTGGGCGACCTGGTGGTTGAAGCGGTTGGGTCGGCCATTTCCTTTGCGCTGTTGTTTGCGTTTGCCGAACCCATTGCGCTGCGCATGGGTTGGGAGGCGGATCTGGCGCACGAGTTGGTGGTTTACGGCGCCATCGTGTTTCTATCCATGCGATCGACCAGCACCGGCGTGCTGCGGGCCTGTGACCGGTTCCGCGATGCAGCAATGGGCGATGCAGCAATCCCGCTGACCAGGTTTGTCGGCGCGATGGTGATGTTGGCTATCGGCCCTGATGTCATGGGCTTTCTGATCGTGTGGGGCCTGTCCGAACTGGTTTCATCGCTGGTCCAAGCATGGTTGGTATGGCGCGCCAGACTGGTTGGGCGTCCGGGACCAGCGCGCAGACAGGCGGGTTACTGGACATTCCTGTTCACCACCAACGCCAGCTACCTTCTCACCGTGCTGCGCGAACGCGGTGCCGTTCTGGTTGTTGGTCTATTCGTAGGCGAAACAGCGGCAGGGCTGTTCCGGCTTGCCGATCAACTGGCCAGCAGCGTCAACCGCCTGACCGAGATTTTCTCGCGTCCGCTGTTTACCGAAATGAGCCGGCTGTATGGCGCAGGTGAACAACAGCGCAGCCGCGATCTGTTTTTCAGGAGCCTGCGGATATCCGCGATCACCGGCGGCGCGATGATGCTGGCAATGCTGCTGTTGGGCAAGCCGATCATCTGGCTGATGTCGGGCGACGAATTTTTGCCTGCCTATCCCTTTCTGCTTTATCTCGGGGCATCGACAATCATCGGACTGGCAAGTCTCGGCCTCGAACCGCTGCTGCAAGCGGCTGGCCGCCCGTTTGCTGCCTTTCTCGCGCGCTTGGCGGGGCTGGCGGCCATCGGCGTAGGGCTGGCGCTGTGGATCATACCTTACGGCGTAATCGGGGCATCATGGGCGATGTTCGCAGGCGCCTTGGCGACCCTTGTCGCCCACCTTTGGGTATCGTTCAGGCTGATGCGCCGCCGCGATTGAGCGCGCAGGGCCCAAGCCGCCCAGTTCTCCGGCATGATGCGATGGCCCGTTACCGGAGTGTGTGTGCCTTTGGCTGGGCGCGACCAACCACTATGACGGGCTGGCGGCACGCTCCTGATCCACCAACCCCGCCAGCGCGCGGCCGGAAGCCCAAGCCCCTTCGACGCGCGGGCTGTGCAGGTAATCGCCTGCAATCCCCAGCCTGAGCGCCGGATCGAAGCGTGCGCCCTCCCCCGTCAGCGCCTGCGGCAGGGCATAGAGCCAGCGATGCGCGTCAAGGTGCATCAAGGCGGCAGGGGGCGCAGCAGGGGCAGTGCCGGTGGCGGCGAAGAAATCTGCGAGCAGCGCTGCGGCGGCATCCGCCTTTGGCCAGTCGATCAGTTCAAGGCTGCGCTGGGCCGAGGCGTGGATCACCCATGTTTCTGCCCCGCTCCGCCCGGGCTTGGCCGAATTGCGTGCCGCCCAACTGATCGCCGCCGTTTCGCTGCGATAGGTATCGCCAGCGATTGGCAGGCGACCGGCAAAGCCCGCCATCACCGCCCAGCACGGCGCGGATTGCACCCCGCCCGCCAGCGCAGCCAGATCGGGTGCGACATCGGTGAGCAGCACCGCCGCCTGTTCGGCCGGCACTGCGACCAGCACTGTTGCTGCATGGAAGGTCTGCTCTCCCGCTGCGATACGCCAGCCAGCGCCGATGCGCGTGAGCATTTCGGCCCGCACGCCCCAGCGCACATCGAGGCTTTCCGCCATTGCTCTGATCGGTGCGTTCATGCCCGGTGTGCCGACCCAGGCATCATCCCCCGCAGCAGGCCAGCGCGCAACCGCGCCTGACGCTTCCCACGCGGCCACCGCTGCGCGAAACCCCGGATCGCGCGCGGTGAAATATTGCGCACCGTGATCAAAGCTGACGTTTGCGCCGCCCAACTCCACCCGCCGTGCCGCCATACGTCCGCCCGGCCCGCGCCCCTTGTCGAGCACGATGACGCTGCGCCCCGCGCGGGCAAGCGCCGTTGCGGCGGAAAGCCCCGCCATACCGCCTCCGATGATGAGAATGTCATTTGCTTGCCTGTCCATCCCGCGCCAACGCATGGGACGCAGCGAAGTTTCAGGGTGCCGAACGCGGCGGGCAAGCCTCTGCCAGCACCAGCAGGAATTGCCCCGCGCTATCGGCCCAGCGTGCGCGCGGCTCCCACCCGCCAGCCGCCAGCAGCATCTGCCCCGAACGGCGGGTGAACTTGTGGCTGTTTTCGGTGTGGATGCTGTCACCTGCGCGCATGGTGAAGGGCTGCCCGCTGACGGTGAAGGCAATGTCGTCCTGCGCGACCAGATGCATCTCGATCCGGGCAAAGGTATCATTCCAGCGCGCTTCGTGCCGGAAAGCCTCCGGCGGAATATCGCCCGCCAGCTCGCGGTTGATGCGGTGCAGCAGGTTGAGGTTGAACGCCGCCGTCACCCCCGCTGCATCGTCATAGGCGGCGGTCAGCACGTCCTCGTCCTTGACCAGATCCATGCCGATCAGCAGCAGCGCGCCCTCTCCCAAGGTCTCACGCATTGAACGCAGCAGATCGGTTGCAGTGCGCGCGATCATGTTGCCGATGGTCGATCCGGGGAAGAAGCCGAGCTTGGGCAGCTCGGCAACGTCGGCAGGCAATTCGACCCGGCGCATGAAATCCGCCTCAACCGGGTGGACGGGAAGGCCCGGAAACTTTGCTGCAAGCTCGGCCGACGATGCGCGCAGGAAATCGCCCGCAATGTCGAGCGGTACGTAGGCCGAAGGTTGAATGGCGGACAAAAGCAGCGGGGTCTTGACCGAAGAGCCTGATCCGAATTCGACCACAGCCCGCCCCGGCCCGATCAATTGGGCGATATCGTCTGATCGGGTGCGCAGAATCTCGGTCTCTGCGCGGGTCGGATAATATTCGGGCAGCTGTGTGATATCCTCAAACAGCTGCGATCCGGCATCATCGTAAAACCAGCGCGCGGGCACGGCCTTTTGGAATTGGGAAAGCCCCAACAGCACATCTGACCGAAACGCGAGGTCGACCCCGCTTGCGTCCCGTTCGACCAGCCTCAGACCCGGGTTAGGTGTCATCTTAAGCGTCCTTTGCCAGCCTCAGGCCGGTGAATTGCCAGCGTTGGTTGGGATAGAAGAAATTCCTATACGAGCGCCGGGAATGGCCGCGCACCGTGGCGCAAGATGCGCCGCGCAGCACCACCTGACCGCTCATGAACTTGCCGTTATATTCCCCCACTGCTCCCTCTGCCGGGCGGAAACCGGGATATGGCAGATAGGCTGATCGGGTGAACTGCCAGCAATCGCCGAACATGTCGGCACCGCCGCGCGGCAGCGGCGGTGCGGCGGTATCGAGTTGGTTGCCAGTTGCTGGATCGTGCAAGGCGGCAATCACCTCCCACTCAAACTCGGTCGGCAGCCGAGCCCCTGCCCAGGTAGCAAAGGCATCGGCTTCGAAGTGTGAGATATGGGTGACCGGCGCATGCGGATCGCGCGCTTGCCAGCCTTGGTGGGTAAAGTGCTGATTATCCTGCCAATACATCGGTGCAGCGATCCCTTCGCGCTGCACCCAGCCCCAACCATCGGCAAGCCACAGGCGCGGATTGTCGTAGCCGCCATCGGCGATGAACTCCGCCCATTCGCCATTGGTGACCAGCCGGTCTGCCAGCGCAAAAGGTTCCAGCAAAACGCGGTGGCGCGGACCTTCATTGTCAAAGGCGAAACCGGTTGCGCCATCCCCGACCAGAGCAATCCCACCAGGGTGGTGATGCCAGCCGAGCGGCGCTGCGGGTGTGGTAACAGGCGCCGATCCCTCCCACATTGCTGGGCCAAGCGGGTTCTGGAACAGCGCATGTTTGATATCGGTCAGCAGCAACTCGATGTGTTGCTGTTCGTGCGCAACGCCCAAGGCAACCAGCCCCGCCAGCGCCGGATCATCCAGCAGCGGCGTCATGGCGCCGGTCACCACCGCGCGCCATTCAAGCACCTCGGCCAGCGCGGGGCGTGACAGCATCCCGCGCTGCCCTCGGCCAATCCGGGCGCCTTCTGCCTCGTAGTAGGAATTGAACAGGAACGGCCAATTGTCGCGATAAGGCCGGTACCCCGGCGCATGATCGCGCAGCAGGAACGTTTCCCAGAACCACGTAGTGTGCGCCAGATGCCATTTAGCTGGTGAGGCATCGTCCATTGATTGCAGGCTGGCATCGGCATCGCTGAGCGGTACCACCAGCGCTTCGGTCAGCGCGCGGGTGGCCCGGAAGCTCGCGGCTAGCACTGCTCCTGCATCATCGCGGTGTTCGCCTTGCGGCGCGCTTCGGGGCACTTGGGTCTCCTGTTGCCGCCCTGCCGGAATGTCACAATCATGCCGAAGCACCGTGACAATTGAAAGGCATAGCAGCTGGGACTCGCCCCGCCACGCAACCGGTTCACCCCTCAGGCAGCGTTGGCGCTGATTTCAGCTGCCCGCTCACCGGCCGCTTCATTGAGCATTTCGGCCACCAGAAACGCCAGTTCCAATGATTGTTCGGCGTTGAGGCGCGGATCGCAATGGGTGTGATAGCGGTCGCCAAGGCGTTCCTCAGTGATCGCAACTGCCCCGCCGACGCATTCGGTCACGTCCTGCCCGGTCATCTCGATATGGATGCCGCCGGGGTGCGTGCCTTCGGCGCGGTGGACGGCGAAGAAGCCTTTCACCTCGCGCAGGATCCGGTCGAACGGACGGGTCTTGAAGCCGGTGTCAGACTTCACGACATTGCCGTGCATCGGATCGCAGCTCCAAACCACCGGGTGGCCTTCACGCTCAACCGCGCGGACAAGCCGGGGCAACCCGTCTTCGACCTTGTCGTGACCAAAGCGGCTGATCAGCGTGATCCGCCCTGCCTCACGGCCCGGATTAAGCTCATCAAGCAGTGTCAGCAGTGCGTCCGGCTCAAGGCTTGGACCACATTTCATGCCCAGGGGGTTACCGATACCGCGCGCATATTCAATATGCGCGCTGCCCGGAAACCGCGTGCGATCACCGATCCACAGCATATGTGCGCTGGTCGCGTACCAATCACCGGTCAGCGAATCCTGCCGCGTCATCGCCTGTTCGTAAGGCAACAGCAGGCTTTCATGGCTGGTGTAAAAGCTGGTGCCTTTCAACTGCGGCACGGTGCTGGGATCGACCCCGCAAGCCTCCATGAAATCAAGCGCTTCGCCAATCCGGTCACCCATCTCGGAGAATTTCTCGGTCCACGGGGTGCGGCCCATGAAATCGAGCGTCCATTGGTGCACCTGCCGCAAATTGGCATAGCCGCCACCCGCGAACGCGCGCAGCAGGTTCAATGTCGCTGCCGCCTGCGAATATGCGCGCACCATCCGCGCCGGATCATTACGGCGCGACACCGGATCAAATTCGATCCCGTTGATATTATCGCCAAGGTAGCTTGGCAGGGTGACGCCGTCGATCGTCTCGGTCGGGGCGGAGCGCGGCTTGGCGAACTGCCCGGCCATGCGCCCAACTTTCACCACTGGACGCTTGCTGGCGAAGGTCATCACCACCGCCATCTGCAAGATCGCGCGGAACGTATCGCGGATGTTGTTGGGGTGAAATTCGGCAAAGCTTTCGGCGCAATCGCCGCCCTGCAACAGGAAACCATGGCCGCCTGCGACCTGCGCCAGATCGGCTTTCAACGCCCGCGCTTCGCCTGCGAACACCAGCGGGGGATAGCAAGACAGCGTCTTTTCGGCATCGGCCAGTTCGCTCGCATCTTCGTAATGCGGCAGGTGGCGCGCTTCGTGAGCCTTCCAGCTATCCGGGGTCCAGGTCTCAGGCACGGTCAAAACTCTTTCTTGGCTTGGCATGCGGTCAGCACACGGGGGCGCCCGCTACCCGAGGCACGATTGAATTGTAAAGCGGCAATGGCGCGCAGCACAACTATATTTCCCGCCCGCCTTTCCGCGCCGCAGCCGGCAGCACGATCGATCAACGCCCCACCACACCGCTGGTGGCGGCATTGGCACTTGCACCTCCGACCGGCAATTGCGCGAGCGATTGACCCTCGGGGATCACCGCGAGCCGGAAGGGTGCACCTTTGGCAAAATACCGATCGGCCAGAAACTGCATCACCTGCGGGCTGGTTTGCGAATAATCGGCCAGCAACGTCCGCAGCAAGGCGACCCGCTGCGGATCGGTGGTCGCGCCTTCAAGGTTGAACAGCCAGAACTGGTTGCCAGTCGACGCACGCCGGATCAGCTGGGCAAGCGGTTCGGTCACCCGCGCCAGCTCATCCGCCGTGGGAGGGTTGGCGGCCAGATCCTTGGCGATCTTGTCAGCCTCGGCAAAAAACACCGGCACGAATTCCGGCTCCAGCTGGGCTAGCGCCGTAATCCGCCCGCCGCTCGCCAGATCGGCTGGCCAGCTGGAGAACACCTGCGGCGAATAGCTTGCCCCGGCGCGTTCCCGCAAGGCTTCGAGCAGGCGGTTGTTGAACAGCTGGGTAAGGATTTCCAGCTGGCGGCTTTCGCGCAGGGACTCAACCCCGCCGCCGCTCCGCCATGCAACCACGGCAGCGGCCTGATTGGCATCGCCGCGATGGTTGATGATCGAAGGCTGCGCCGATGATTGTGCGAAAGACGGCACCCGCGCGGCAACATCCGGCGCGATTTCTTCGCGCGGGGGCAGCGCGCCGAACGTCAGACGCAGCTGTTCGATGACGGCGGGCTTATCGAATTCACCAAACACCAGCACTTCAACCGGGCCTTGCCGCAGCAAGGGTTCCCACACCGCACGGAAACCTTCGGGTGTGACGCCTTCAAGGGTCGCCGGATCAGGGGTGGCAAAGCGCCCATCCTTGCCGGTAACAAGATATTCCAGATCCCGGTTGAGGATCCCGCCAGGGCTGGTGGAATACGTGTTATAGGCGAGCTCCGCGGCGGCCTTGGCGCGGATCACCGGATCAGCATCCCAGCGCGGCATCCCCAGCTTGGCCGCGAACAGATAAAGCTGATCGGCCACGTCTTCAGACCGGGTCTGCGCGGTGAAGGTGAACACCGCTTCGTCAATCGCAAAGTCAAAGCCGAGCTTGCGCCCCGTTGCCAGCCGGTCGATCTCGTTCTGGCCCAACTCGCCCAGCCCCGACCCCACCAGTGCCGCTTCGCCCAGCGCGGCATAGGCAGCGGTATCTGCGTCAAACGCGCGGTATCCAGCACCGAACCGCACGCGCACCGTGACCCGGCCCGGTTCGGCATTATTAGCCCACACCAGCGCCTTGACCCCGTTAGCGAAATCGACCTGTTCAACCTCCAGCACGCCAAGCGGCTTTTGCTCGGTGATGGTGCCCGGCGCGCCAACCGGCGGAAGTTCTTCGAACGAGAAGGTCTGCGCCGCCAGCCTTGCGCTGCCATCGACAATAGCTTCGCGCGCCAAGGCCAGCCGCAAGGCATCCGCATCCGCCTCTCCAGCGGTTGGGGTGACATAGACTGAACGGGTGACGGTGCCTTCAAACAGTGCTTTGGTACGCGCCAGCACCTCATCTGGGTTAAGCCGGGCGGTCATGCCGTTGAACACGCTCAACACCACATCCGGCGCAGCTACGGTTTCGCGGATGTCGACCGCGTTGACGAGGTTGTTGGCAAGGTCGGAGCCTGACTGCACGCTTTCCTGTTCGACCCCATTGGCAAACGCCACTGCGAATTCCGCCGCCTCGCGATCGATTTCTTCTTGCGTCGGCGGATTGGTGAGCGCGTCAGCGATGACATTGCGGACATCCCCCAGCGCCGCCTGCCAATCATCGGTCAGCGGGGCGAAGGTAACAAAGGTCGCATCAGTCGAACGCGAAACGTCGTCCTGCTGCACCTGGGCGTATAGAAAACTGCCGCCGCTGCGTGCTCGCGCTTCAAGCCTGCGATTGATGATCGCCTGCGAAATCGCATCGAGCAGCAGGCCTTCATTGTAGACGATAGTGTCCTGAACCGGGCGCCACGGACGCATCACCGCATAGGTCAGGCTGCGCGGCAGATCGGGTTCGACGCCGACTGCAAGCTCGCCAATCGGCGTGCCTTCGACCGGGTTTTCCAGCGCTGCTGCCGGCGCAACCGGATCGCCGAAATCGGGCGCAACACCGGGCTTGCCGGTGCCTTTCCAATCCCCGAACCACTGTTCAACCAGCCCTGCCAGAACCATTGGATCGGCATCGCCCGCCACCACAATCACGGTGTTTTCAGGGCGGTACCAGCGGTCATAGAACGCCTTGACGCCCTTGCCATTGGCGGCCCGCAGGGTTTCGTCCGTGCCGATCGGGTTGCGCACCGACAGGCGTTGACCCGCAAAGAAGGTTTTCCGGGTCAGGTCTGCCATCCGCAGACCTGCGCCGCCGCGCTCGCGCTTTTCGGCGAGGACGATCGGGCGTTCGGCTGCGACGTTCGAATCATTAATGACCGGTTCGCGGATCATGCCGGATAGCAGCTTGAAGCTCTCGGACAGTTTGGCCTGATCAATATCGGGAATGTCGAGCTTGTAAGCGGTGTGGGTCGGGCTGGTTTCGGCATTGGCATCGCTGCCAAAGGTCGCGCCCAGGCGCTGCCATGCAGAAATCGCTTCGGCTTGTCCCAGATACTTGCTCTCGCGGAACAGCATGTGTTCGAGCAGGTGGGCAAATCCCTGCTCGCCATCGGCCTCGTGCAACGATCCGGCATCGATCCGCACCCGGATCGACATCTGCTTTGGCGGCACACCATTGCGCCGCACGACATAGCGCAGCCCGTTTTCCATCTCGCCAAACAGCCACTTGTCATCGACCGGAATGTCGCTGCCGCGATACAGCCACGGCACTTCGCCTGCGGTTTGTAAAGCGCGCGGCGCGGGCACGACTGGCGCGGGCGCCGGCACCGTGGCGGGCTGGGTCGCGGTATGGGTCTGCTGCGCCAACACGGGCTGGAGCAGAACCGCAGGGGCAAGCAGGACAACGAGAGCGCGGCTGGCGCAGGAGAGCAACGTCATATTCCGCATATAGGCGGGCAAAGTGTGAAGCGATAGTGAATGCTTATCGTGCTCGCGCTCTTGTCGGGGTGGCCGAGGACAACTACGTTGGCGTCATGTTCATAGAAACCGAAACCACACCCAACCCCTCCGCCCTCAAATTCCTTCCCGGTCAAACCGTGATGAATGCGGGTAGCCGCGAATTCGCCACCCCCGAAGCCGCCGAAGCCAGCCCGCTGGCGAGCGCGATCTTCGACACGGGCGAAGTCGTCAACGTGTTCTTTGGCGCGGATTTCGTCAGTGTGACCGCCGCGCCGGGCGCCGATTGGAGCGCATTAAGACCGCAGGTCATTGCGATCCTGCTCGATCATTTCATTTCCGAAGCGCCTTTGTTTGCGGGCAGCAGCGGCAACGGCATCTCCGTACCGCCGGAGGATGAAGCCGTAGTCGAAGAGCGCCCCGAAGATGCCGAAGTGATCGCGGCGATCAACGAATTGCTCGAAACCCGAGTACGCCCAGCTGTAGCAGGTGACGGCGGCGACATCGCCTATCGCGGCTTCCGTGATGGGGTAGTGTATCTGACGCTGCAAGGTTCCTGCGCAGGTTGCCCGTCCAGCACCGCGACACTGAAGCATGGCATTGAAGGCCTGCTGAAACATTACGTCCCCGAAGTCACCGAAGTGCGCGCAGCATGACGGTGCAGTTTCACGACAATGTGCTGCCTGACGCGGCACTCGATCAGTTGTTCAACGAAGCGCGCAGTTACAATGGCTGGCTGGACAAGCCGGTCAGCGACGAACAACTCCATGCGATCTGGGATCTGATGAAAATGGCCCCTACATCGGCCAATATGCAGCCAGTGCGGATCGTGTGGGCCAAATCGCCCGACGCCAAGGCCAAGCTTGCCGACTGCGTGATGGACGGCAACAAGGACAAGGTGCTCGCCGCTCCGGTCACCGCCGTGATTGGCTACGACATCGATTTTCACGAAGAACTGCCGTGGCTGTTCCCGCACACCGACGCAAAAAGCTGGTTTGAGGGTGATGAAAAAGCGCGTGAGCAAGGGGCATTCCGCAATTCCTCGCTGCAGGGCGCCTACCTGATGCTCGCGGCGCGGGCATTGGGGCTGGATTGCGGGCCGATGTCGGGGTTTGATGGCACTGCGGTCAACGCTGCGTTCTTCGCCGAAAATCCGCGCCACCGGGTGAATTTCATCTGCTCACTTGGCTATGGCGATCCAGAGAGCATCTTTGATCGCAGCCCGCGCCCGGTCTTTGCGACCTTCAACCGGATCGCCTGAAGACGCATCTCGATGCTTGCTTGCGCGCGCAGCCTAAGGCATCGCGCTTGGCCATGCGGACGCTCGCCATCGAAACTGCTTCCGAAGCGTGTTCTGTCGCCTTGTTTGATGGCGGCACACTGATTGCGCGTGACCACCGCGAAATCGGGCGCGGCCATGCCGAAGCGCTGGTGCCGATGATTGCCGCCCTGCCAGCCAAGGGTCGCAGCGAACGCATCCTGGTTTCGCTCGGTCCGGGCAGTTTCACGGGCGTACGCATCGGACTCGCCACGGCACGCGCACTGGGATTTGCCTGGGGCGCCGAGGTGCTGGGCTATCCTACATTGGCGCTGGTCGGTGCACGGGCATGGCAGCCAACCTTGCGCACTGTAACCGTGTGCATGAATGGCGGGCACGGCGAATGGTTCGTGCAGAATTTCGTCAATGGGCATCCTGAAAGCGAAGTTCGCTCCCTGACCCCGGCAATGGCCTTGGCTGCCGGTGCGCAAAAAGTCATTGTCGGCAACCGCGCAAAGGAATTTGCCGCACTGCTGGGCGATGAAAGACTAGCGCTCAACCTGCTGCCCGATGCGGGCGCTGTCGGGCTTTTGCCTGAAATTGTGCTAACCCCAGCGCTCGCCCCGATCTATGGTCGTGGGCCCGATGCAACCCCGCTCGCGCAGCAGACCAAGGCATGATCAATTGCCCGGCCCTTATTGACCGGATCATGGCCGTGATGGAAGTGGCCTTTGATCCGGCATATGGGGAGGCATGGAACCAGCGGCAGGTGGCCGATGCGCTAGCCATGCCGAACACCCATGCGCTGGTGGTGGATGCTGCGGGCGCGCCGATCCCCGATGGTGCGCGCTCCGCTGTGCAACCGGCCGGCTTTGTGCTGACCCGCCACGTGCTCGATGAAGAGGAACTGTTGTTAATCGCCGTCGCCCCCGGCGCGCGTCAGCGCGGGATTGGCGTGGCTTTGATGGAACAAATGATCACGGCATCGCGCGCGCGCGGAATTGTGCAGATCTTCCTGGAAATGCGGCGCGGCAACCCGGCCATCCACCTTTACAACAAGTTCGGGTTCGAACCGATAGGCGAGCGTAAGCACTATTACCGGATGGCGAATGGTGAACGAATTGATGCCATTACTTTTGGCCGGTCAATCTAGTCAGACGCCATCTGTCGCAGTTTTGCGTATACGCAAAGCAACTCTGTTGCCAATAGCCTCTGTTTGCGCCATGGGCGATTTATTGGGTCGCGGCCAATAAAAAATTGAGGGAATCATGCAAGACTTCGAAGCCCAAGATAAAGAAACACTTATCACGCTCACCAGTGATATTGTTGCCGCGCACGTCAGCAACAATGATGTCGCAGTGACGGATGTCCCGACTCTGATCACCAACGTTTACACCGCGCTTGCCAATCTTGGCGGACCGGTCGTGGTTGAAGAAGTCAAGCCGCAGCCCGCAGTGGCAATCCGCAACTCGATCAAGCCGGATTATATCGTCTGTCTTGAAGACGGCAAGAAACTCAAGATGCTCAAGCGTTATCTTCGCACCAACTTCGACATGACGCCCGAAGAATATCGTGCGCGCTGGGGCTTGCCCGCCGATTATCCAATGGTCGCCCCCAACTATGCGGAAACGCGCCGTGATCTGGCCAAGAAGATTGGTCTGGGCCGCAAGCCTGGGACAGTCGTGCGCCCGCGCCGCGCCAAGAAAGCCTGATTCGCACACCAAGCGCACAGACCGCCCCTGTTGAGAGGGTGGCAAGCCAGCTTGAGCAAGCAGCCCCGTCCCTATAAGGGTGGGGCTGCTTTGCTATAAAGTGGCCGTATCGGATAGTGATCGGCGCGCGCGGCGATGGAGCTTTGCTTGAACCAGAAAATCGATCTCGAACAACTCTGCGCCGAAAAGGGCCTGCGCATTACCGAACAACGGCGCGTCATCGCCAAAGTTCTGTCGGAAAGCGAAGACCACCCCGACGTTGAGCTACTCCACAGCCGCGCTGCCGCGATTGATCCGCGCATTTCGATCGCCACAGTCTACCGCACCGTGCGCCTGTTCGAAGAAGCAGGCATTCTGGATCGTCACGATTTCGGCGATGGACGATCGCGTTATGAGCCCGTGCCCGAAGCGCATCACGATCACTTGATCGATGTGGAAACCGGCAAGGTCGTGGAATTCGTCGATCCTGAGGTCGAAGCCTTGCAGCGCCAGATTGCCGAAAGGCTGGGGTATCGCCTGGTCGATCACCGCATGGAATTGTACGGCGTGCGCCTGTCGCGCAATGACTGACTGGGACTTGCGGCAGGCCGCCGCGCGGGGAGAGACCACGCCAGTGTCGTGGGCCGGGTGGCTGCGGCTGGCATTGCGAACGACCGGGCTGATTGGCCTGCTACTGGTGTTCGTCCCGCTGCATTATGTCTACCGCGCATTCGCCTATGGCTCGCCCTTCCCGATGCTGTTTCTGCGTTTTGCCGCGCGGGTCTGCGGCGCGCGGGTGCAGGTGGTGGGGACGCATCTGAAACGCGATGTGTTCTTTGTGGCCAACCATGTTTCCTGGGTCGATATCCTCGCGCTGGCCGGGGCAAGCGGTACGGCCTTTGTCGCCAAGGCAGAATTGGCTGAAGCACCGATCGTCGGCTGGCTGGCGAGCCTCAATCGTACGGTGTTTGTGAAGCGCGAACACCGCATGGGCGTGGCCGAACAGATCAACGCCCTCAAGGAAGCGCTGGTCGATAACTGGTCGGTCACCGTCTTTCCCGAAGGCACCACCACCGACGGGCAATCATTGTTGCCGTTCAAGACATCAATGCTGTCGGTGCTCGAACCGCCGCCGCCGGGCGTGCTGGTGCAGCCGGTGATCGTAGATTACGGCGCAGTGGCTGAATGGATCGGCTGGATCGGGGTCGAAAGCGGGGTTAACAACGCCAAACGGGTGTTGTCGCGCAAGGGAAGTTTCCAGCTGCGGCTGCATTTCCTCGAACCCTTCAGCCCCGAGGACTTTCGCGGGCGCAAGGCGATCAGCCAGGAATCGCGCCGCCGGATCGAGGAAGCTTTGGTCGATATCCTCGGCCACCCGCTGCGTCCGTTCGCGCATACCGTGCCGCCGGTACGTTATGAACCGAGCGTTGAGGATCAGACGACAGTTTAGATCACCTTGCTTTAGAGCCCTGCCCGGACCAGCCAATCATGGAATATCCGCACCGGACGGCTTTCCAGCGCCACCGGCTTGCACACAAACCAGTAGCTGTAGGGGCTTTCGACCGGCTTGCCCGGCAGGTTGGTCAGCCGGTTATCATTGGCACGGCGCAGGTGATCATCATGCATGATCGCCACTCCCAGCCCCTGCGCCGCGGCCTCCAGCATCAACTGGCCCGAATCGTAATGGTCAATCGCCGCCGGGCTCATGGTGTCGATGTCATTCGCCTTCTTCCAGGCGACAAAGCTTTCCGGCAATTCATTGTGGATCAGGAAGGTCTGCTTGGCCATCACTTCGGGGGTGATGTCTGGGCCGATATTGCGCGCCACTTCCTTGCTGCAGATCGCGTGGACCAGATTGTGGTCAAGCCGTACCGCGTGCAGGCCCGACGCTGGTCCGCGCGACAGGATGATCGCGGCATCAAGGGTATCGCCCACCCGGTCTTCAAGATGCGGGGCGGTGTCGATGTCGATATGCAGCAGCGGATGGCGCTTGCGCAGTTCGCCCAGCCGCGGGAACAGGCGTTGGCTGCCGAACATCGGCAGCACACCCAATCGCAGCCGCAGCAGCGCGATATTATCCGATTGGCTCTCCACCGCCCGCGCAAGCGCTTCCATGTGCGGGTTCACCGCTTCGTAGAACGCCTGGCCTTCATCAGTCAGTTGCATCGATTGCCGCGCGCGGGTGAAGAGCTTTTTCCCGACGAATTCTTCCAGATTGCTGATCCGGCGTGACAAGGCCGAAGGGCTGAGGCCAATCTCCTCCGCTGCCGCTCGGGCCGAACCGAGCCGGACAGTGCGCATGAACGCTTCGAGTGCGCGCAAAGGGGGCAGACGGCGTGCAGGCATCGGTTCTCTCCTTAGTTAAAGGAGATACGTTTGAAACGCCGTTGGGATGCAAAAAATCGAAGAAAAATTGCATCCGCTGTCGTAGCGTTGCGCTTACTGCACGTCGCTCACGTCTGCCGCCGGGTGCAATCGCAGCCGGGTGACGTGGGTTTCATCGCCCGCTGTCACTTCAATCCGCCAGCCGCTGGGATGTTCCAGTACCGCACCAACCGGGGGCACCGCTTCGGCCAGCACGAACGCAAGTCCGCCCAGCGTATCGACCGCCTCCTCCACTTCGGCAAGGCGCGGATCGACCTGTTTGGCGATGTCGTCCAGCTCGGCACGGGCATCGCAATCCCACATGCCTTCACCAATGGCGACGATCAGCGCCTGCGGTGCATCGTCGTGTTCATCCTCGATATCGCCGACGATTTCCTCGACCAGATCCTCGATCGTAATCAGCCCGTCTGTGCCCGAAAATTCATCAAGCACGATTGCCAGATGCACCCGCTGGGTGCGCATGTCTGCCAGCACATCCAGCGCGCCGCGCGCCTGCGGCACATACAGCGGTTGACGCATCAATGTCGTCCAATCCTCAGGCGGCGGGGTGCCATTGGCGAGGAACGGAAAAATATCCTTGATGTGGATCATCCCGACCACGGAATCGAGCGTCTCGCGGTAGACCGGCATGCGCGAATGGCCATGTTCGGAAAAAGCCGCAACCACTTCGGCCCAGCTGATCGAAGCATCCACAGCGATGATTTCGCCGCGCGGCACGGCCACATCATCGGCATCATGTTCGGAAAAATGCAGCAGGTTGCGCAGCATCTGGCGCTCAACCCGCGACAGGTCGCCATCTGCGCTCGTGCGGCTATCGGAACGCGACGCGCCGTGTTCGTCCTCGTGTTCGTCAATGGCTTCTTCAAGCTGTTCGCGCAGGGACCGCGCGGGATCCAGCTTCAGAAACTTGCGCAGGGCAGGCCAAAGCCCGCTGCTACTGTCTGCGTCTCCGGCAGGGGACGCAGAAGATGGGGAATCGGCCATGGCCTTAGTCAATGCTCCTAGCGACGTTCATGCGCCATATGGGTCAGCGATGCCCAGTTTTGCAAGTATTGCTGTCTCCAACGCTTCCATTTGTTCAGCCTGTTCATCGGAATCGACATGATCATGGCCCGCCAGATGCAATAATCCGTGAACGATCAGGTGCGCGGCGTGGTGGTCAAGCGGCACACCTTTGTCCGCCGCCTCGTGCGCGCAGGTCTCGTAAGCCAGCGCAATGTCGCCGAGCATCGCGGGCGGTCCGTCCGGGGCGAGACTGTCCAGTTCATCGCGCTCAAGCATCGGGAAGCTGAGCACATTGGTCGGCTTGTCGCGGTCGCGCCATTCACGGTTCAGGGTGTGGACTTCGGCGCCGGTGGTGAACACCAGGCTGACCATCAGGCGCGGGTTGGCGAGCAAAGGCTCGCCTTCGCCTACGGCATACGCCGCCCGCTGCGCCAGTGCGTCCCAATCACCCGCAGGCCAGCCTTCGATGTCGATATCAAGTTCCATGATTGTGATCGCGGACATCGGCCCGCATTAAAGATTGTCGCTTCATCGAGACCTCATAGCGGACGCAATCAGGCTTGCGTAAGCCCAACACTATGCGACCTGTTGACAGCAGAACTCCAACCATGCGCCGCTCACCTAACAGCCCTTGTCACTTTACAACCGGGACCGGCGATTTACGCGTGTGGGTGCGTCTGCCTACAAGGAGTTTCCGCCCAATGTCATCTCGCCAATCGCTCCGCACAGCTCTGGCTCTTGCAGCAATGATGTTTCCAGCGACCGGCTGGGCCCAAGAATCGAATGATCCCCCCACACGTGCCGAGATGCAAGCGCAGGATGCCAAAGCGATGGCAGATTCAGAGGCGCGTGTGAAAGCGTGGTTTGCCGACACGGCCATTCAACAGCTCAAAGCCGCCGCTGATGGCGGAGATGCCCGGTCGCAGGTGGATTTTGCCGATCGTATCCGCACCGACATCGTTTCGGAAATCTTTGGGCGCGACAATATCCGGCGAACAATGATGCGATATTATGCGATGGCCATTGAGAAGGATTACGGCCCCGCCTTTGCGCGGATTGGTCGTTTGTCCATGGCATTCGAACAGGCCTTCCAGATCGACGGCATCCCGAGAGATCTCAACACTGCGATGGAGTATTTCGAAAAAGGCGCCATCTTGCGCGACCGTGATGCGATAGCCGGCTACGTTTCGCTCGCTCTCAACACCAAGTATTGCAGCATATGTGTCGTTGGCCAGAAGGATCTGGAATTCTACCGGCTCGGCGATGCCAGAAGACAAGCTCCTGGCAATAAGAATAGCGATGCGTTTTATCGCGACGAAAAACGGGCAACGATGGCCAAGGCGGTAAAATATGCCTCTGCCGCAAGACTGGATGCTGGCGATGCAGCCAGCCACATGATCGCCCGGGCTTTGATGCTGGGCATTCAGGTCCCGTCAGAAGCCTTCGAAAACATCTACGTCGAAGGCAAAGTCATTCTGGGTGTCCGTCCCCGTGATGAATCGCCGCAATGGCTGCTGGAATCCAATCGGCCGGAAGCAGAACGTATCTTGATCGAACTGTCGAGCAGAGGCGATATCAAGGCTTCGCGCGATCTTGCGGACCTTTATCTGACCGGAAAGTACCTCAGGAAGGATACTGATAAATACAGATATTTCATGAAGCAGGCGATTAATCGTGGCAGCATCCTGTCTGCCTATGATCTGGGATACCAACTGCTGACGGGTGAGAAAATCCCTGCAGACCCGGTGATGGGCATGGAATTCATGTCAAAAGCCGCGTTGGCAGAATTTGGCCCTGCGCAGTTGCTGGCGGGTATTGCCTTCCGCGATGGCACCGGAGTTGAGAAGAATCTCAATGCGGCACTTCAGCTGTTCGAGCTGTCATCCAAAAACGGTCAGATCATGGGGGCGGAAGAAGCCGCAAAATTGTACGATGCCGGGTTTGGCAACGATAATCCCTCAATGCGCAAAGCTGCCGCGACGGCATTGCGGATCAGAGCGAAAAGCATGCGCGACCTATCGCCAGAAATGGCCGAGCTTACCCGGCGGGCGCATTGGGAGAAATTCAAGTAGTCGGCAGTTCTTCGCTCGTGACCGCTGCTGACTAAGCCCCCTCGCCCTCATACGCTTCGACAATCCGGCCCACGATCGGGTGGCGCACCACATCGGCGGCGGTGAAACGGATGGTGCCGAAGCCATCCACGTCTTCCAGCCGCGACACGGCGTCGTTCAGCCCGCTATTGGCCGGGCCGCCGGGGATATCCACCTGCCGGGGATCGCCGCACACCACCATCCGGCTGTTCTGACCAAACCGGGTAAGGAACATTTTCATCTGTTCCTTGGTGGTGTTCTGCGCTTCGTCGAGGATGATGAAGCTGTCTGCCAGCGTGCGCCCGCGCATGAATGCGATCGGCGCGATCTCGATCTCGCCATTGGCCAGCCGCCGCTCGACCTGTTCGGGCGGCATGCAGTCGTTCAGCGCATCGTACAGGGGCCGCAGATAGG